>URUZ01000073.1 GCA_900551225.1 uncultured Clostridium sp. | reverse complement strand
AGCCCGTTCCCTTGGGCCGTTCCGCCCGCCTCCCATGGCTCTCACGAACGGATGCATCTAAGCACTCCGCCCGCGTAACCTTCCGCGCCTAACTCCCCATATACCCACCCCCAAGAAAGAACCTAATATACGCTTTTATTTAATCCATAAACGCCGGCGGAGCCGCAGGCCTGCCCATAGCCCGCTCAATCCAGGTGGTCAGCATAAATGCGATACATCCCACTGCCGCCCCAAACACAATAGCCAGAATGCCAAATGGCTGGTCTAACAGCTGCCATACCACAGCCGCCACAGAGCCGGTGAGAACACTGACCATTCCGGAATTCTTCGTGGCCCCCGGCACTGCCAGGCCCAGGCCATAGGCCGCAAAGGGTCCCGCGGACCGCAGGGCAAAGGCGAACAGGTTCAGAGTGACGATGCTGATGTTCAGCATGGCAATCAGCATGGCGCACACGCCGATGACCACATTGCTGGCCCTGGTCATGATCAGAACCTGGCGGTCTGTCAGATGGGCGTTGAAATATTTCTGGTAAATATCCTTCACAAAGATAGTGGAGGCGCACAGCAGGTTGGAATCCCCGCTGGACATAGTGGCTGCCACAATGGCTGCCGCCACCAGCCCGGTAATCACAGGAGGCGCGTAGCTCTTGGTGGCAAACATCAGGGCGCTGGTGCCTGCGCCGCCGTCCAGGCCCGGATTCTCCGCCAGGGCCACCAGGCCGATGAGCGCCGGGATGAAGGCCATCATAGCCATCATCAGGGCGGACAGCCAGGCCGCCTTGCGGGCCGTTGCCTCATCCTCAGCGGAGGCAAACCGGCTGACAATCTCAGGGCCGGACAGGAAGGTGCAGAAGTAGTTCAGCACCAGGCTGATGATGGTGAACCAGCCCACCTTTGAGAAGTTCATCTCCCCTGCCGGGAGTCTGGACGTGACCTCCGCCCATCCCCCTGCGCCCTGTACAATAAAGGGCAGGGAGATAAGCAGGCCGCCGAATATGATAATCCACTGGAACAGGTCCGCGATGGAGTCTGCTATCAGCCCTCCCATGACTGTATAGAACAGCATAAGGGCAGTGCCGATGACCACACAGAACCGCAGGTTCAGGCCGGTGAGGGCGCTGACCACGGAACCGGCGGCCAGCACCTGGGAGGCCGTCAGACAGAACAGGGACAGGATATTGAGCACAGCGGAGATGGTTCCCACTCCGTTTCCAAACCGCCGGCTGATGACCTCCGGGATGGTGTAGGCCATGGCCTTTCGTATCTTGGGTGCAAAGTAAGCCAAAGGTATCATTGCCACAGAGGCGGCCAGCACATACCAGCCGGCCGACAGCCCCCAGCCGTTGAAGGCCTTGGCCGCAACGCCGGTTGTGCTTCCTCCTCCCACATTATTGGCGGACAGTGAGGCTGCCACAAACAGCAGGCCCATCCGCCTTCCTCCCAGAAGGTAATCGTTGCTGTTCTTAATCATGAATTTGTTGGACAGAAATCCAATGGAGAGCATACCTGCAAGATATACAGCAAGGATAATCAAGGGCAGCACTTCGATTTTCATTTGAACAGTATCCAATTTTAATATCCCCCTATTCTCTGCCTGTGCGGCTCTTGGGGCGCAGAGGCAATATATCAATATACATATGCGGGGGGGAGGTGTTTATGTACTTGTACTTGTTTTTCTATGGAAGTATGAAGTAAAGAGGCGGGGATTTAGGTGCGGATAAGGTACGCGCCTAAATCCCCAATTATCCGATCAAGGAAAAGGCTGTAAAAAAACGAAGTAAAATCAACTCCATTTTTTCACAGCCATTTAACATAAAGCCAGTGTAATATTGCTTATCAGCTCTCCTTAGGCGCAGCCCCCATAGACTGCTCCACCTTCTTCATAATAATCGGTGAGAAGATTCCAAAAACGCACAGCACCAGAAGTACCCAGCATATGGGTGTGGACAGCAGTATGGATGGGTTGCCGCCGCTGAGCAGCAGGGCCCTTCTGAGGCCTTTCTCGCCGATGGGGCCGAGGATCAGGGCCAGGACAATGGCCGCTGGGTTTAAGTTAAACTTCTTGATCAGGTAACCCAGCACGCCGAATGCGAACATAACGCCCACGTCCACCATGCTGTTGCGGATGGCGTAAGAGCCAACCACACTCAGTGAAAATACCACCGGAATCAGGATGGCGTCGGACACTCTGGAGAGCTTGGCGAATCCCTTGGCTCCCAGCAGGCCGATGACCAGCATAAAGAACTGCACCAGCACAAACCCGGCGAAAAAGGTATATGTAACTCCGGAAAACTTATTGAACAGGTCCGGCCCCGGCTGCATGCCCTGGATCAAAAGACCTCCCATCAGCACTGCCGTAACGCTCTCACCAGGAATACCCAGAGTCAGGGTGGGAATCAGGGAACCGCCCGTTACCGCGTTGTTGGCGGCCTCAGAACCGGCGATGCCCTCAATGGAGCCGTGGCCGAATTCTTCTTTGTGCTTAGAAGCCCTGCGGGCCTCGTTGTAACCCATAAAGGAGGCAATGGACGCGCCTGCGCCTGGCAGGATGCCGATCAGGTTGCCGATGATCCAGGAGCGCACGATGGTGGGCGCAATCTGTTTCATCTCCTTGCGGTTTAACAGCACCCTGTCGTCAAAGTTCACCAGATCCCCGGACTTGCGGATCTTCTTCTCCGCCAGCACCAGCACCTGAGACATGGAGAACAGGCCGATCAGGGTGGCGGTGAAGGGCAGGCCCTCATACAGCGCCGCCTGGCCGAAGGTAAAGCGGAACACGCCGTTCATTGGGTCCATGCCGATGGTGGACAGCAGCAGTCCCAGAGCTCCCGAGATCAGACCTTTCAGCAGGGAGTCTGTGCTGACGCCTGCAATGATGGTCAGGCCGAAGATAGAGAGCCAGAAATACTCCGGGCTTCCAAAGGCCATGGCCAGCTTAGCCAGCGCAGGCGCGAAAAAGTACAGGGAGATACAGCTTAAAAGCCCGCCGAAAAAGGAGGAGATAATGGCTGTTCCCAGGGCCTTGCCCGCCTGGCCCTTCAGGGTCAGCTGGTAGCCGTCAATGGCTGTGGCCGCGGAAGCAGGGGTTCCCGGTGTGTGGATCAGGATGGCTGAGATGGAACCGCCGAAGATGGCTCCGCAGTACACCCCTGCCAGCACGATCAGACCGGTAGAAGCAGGCATTCCGAAGGTGATGGGGATCAGCAGAGCCACGCCCATGGCCGCGGACAGTCCCGGCAGGGCTCCTATCATAATACCAATTGCCACGCTCACTGCCATGGCAACCAGATTAATGGGCATCACCGCATTGACAAAACCTAATAAAATATCGTTCATTTCCATTCCCCCCTTTAGAGCAGTATGCCGGTTGGAAGCGGCACATGAAGAAACAAGGTAAAGGCGCAGTAGACCAGGCAGGCAAATGCCAGTACCGTGATCACAATGTACAGTGCCTTCACTTTCAGGCTCAGCAGTGTGGCCACCAGATACACTGCTGTTGCCGTGTAGAAGCCCAGTACGCCGATGAGGCACACATAGAGCACGGAGCAGACCAGCACCACCGTAAACTGTCCGGGCTGGAAGCCCTTAAAGAGGTCCATCAGATCATTTTCACCTTTTCTGCCCTCTTTCTTCGCCTTGGCCACCTGCTGCACCAGAAATCCGGTATTCAGCAGAAACAGCAACACCATCACTACCATGGGGTAAATCTGAGCCTCTTTTTTCAAAGCGATTGTCATCACGAAGAAAAACAGGATGACGGCATAAATGCAGGCCACCAGGCCTATATCGCTGCGTTTCATATTCGTTCCCTCCTTGTACTATTTAAAACATGGAACGGGCAGAGCCCAGAGCCCTGCCCGTTCTGCAATCCGGAGCGTATCCAGATACACTCTAGTCAAACAAAGTCGGCAGTGTATTCTTTACGAAATCATCCTGCTCGTCGATATACTCCCCAAGAGTCTCCGGGGACATCAGGCTCAGGGAAAGACCTGCGTTCTTGCTCTTTTCAATATTCTCTTCGTCATTCATGGTCTGGGTAAATACATCCACATAGAAATCGATCACTTCCTGGGGTGTGCCTGCGGGCGCTACCAGAGCGCGGGCTGAGCCGTATACCAGGTCATATCCCTTCTCCTTCAGGGTGGGCACGTCGGGGTACTCGTCCAGACGGTCCTCGGTGTAGGAGGCAAGGATCTTCAGCTCTCCGTTTTCTCCGGTCAGACTGGCTACGTCGCCTGCCTTGGGAACAGACACTTCCACCTCACCCTGGCGCAGCGCCAGCAGCTGGTCTGCAGTTCCGCCGTAGGGGATGGCGCTCACTTCGAAGCCTGCTTTCTTGGCCAGAAGCTGGATGCCAATGTGGTTAGACGCCTTCACGCCGTTGGTGGAGCATTTGATCTCACCCGGATGTGCCTTGCAGTAATCAATAAACTCCTCGATGGTGTTCCAGGGAGCGTCCTTTCTCACCGCCACAACCGACGGCTCAAAGAGGTGGTTGACAATAGGTGTCACGGAGTCCTTGCTGAATACGCTGTCCGACTCCTGGGCCAGGGACACGTAGGTAGGCAGGTTGATAAAACCGATGGTATAACCGTCCGGCTTGGAATTGGCCAGCTCGGTGTAGCCGATCTTGCCGTCGGCACCCTCTTTATTTACGATCAGCATTGTCTTGCCCGCATACTTCTCCGCAATGGAGCACAGGATTCTGGCGCCGGTGTCAGTGCCGCTTCCCGCCTTGTAGGCTACAATTACGTTAATATCCTTTTCCGGCTTCCATGTGCCTGCGCTTTCCGCGCCGCCCTCTGCTTTGGACTGTCCCTCTGCCTGAGCGTTTGCCGGAGCACTCTCCGTCTTCTGTCCTCCTGAGCACCCGGCCAGAGATGCGGTTACCATGGCTGCTGCCAGTAAACATGCTAACTTTTTCATTTTCTTAACCTCCCATTGAATTTCTTTGTTACTATTACCTAGTTTTCTGTGGTTTTCACATTTCTTTTTGTGAATATCCACATCCTATATGTAGAATATTAACAACTTTTTTATATCTAAACAATACCAGTTTCTAACGCAATTATCCGAAAAATAAAACTATCGCACAATTTCACCAGGGAAACTGTGCGATCAGCTCAATCACTTTTTACATTTTTTGTAAAACCGGTGGGTACTGTGCCTGTGTACTTCTTAAACACCGCACAGAAATGTTTGTAGTCGGAAAACCCGGTCATGTCCGAAACCTCATAGATCTTGTATCTGCCGGTCTGCAGCAGTTCCCCGGCCTTGGTGACCCGGTAACGGTTCAGCAGATCCAGGAAGGTGGAGGAGGTCTCCTCCTTCAGCTTTTTATTCAGGTAGGTGACGGAGATATTCAGCTTCTCAGCTACATTTTCCAGCGTCAGCTTTCCGCCGTAATTCTCCATAATCTCCCGGATAGCCTGCACCACATAGGGGCTTTCGAAGCTTCCGGGCTGCAGAAACGCGGCCATGAAACTGCCCTCGTACTGCCGCCGTTGTTCCTCCTGGTGCCGCTGGGCTATCTGCTTCTTAATCCTGTCCATGGTTTGGGCCAATTCCTCCTCGTCCACAGGCTTCAGCAGGTACTCCGCCACCCCCAGGCGGATGGATTTGCGGGCATAGTCAAACTCAGAATAGCTGGTGAGGATAATTGGGATGAATTCCGCCAGCTGCAGCTCCTGGGCCCTGGCGATCATGTCAATGCCGGACAGCTTGGGCATCTTGATGTCCGTCAGCACCACATCGGGCTTCAGGATGTGGATTTTCTCCAGCCCATCGGCTCCGTCCCTGCCCTCCCCCACCACCACACAGTCCATAGCCAGCCAGTCGATGGCATAGACCAGGCCTTTGCGAATCAGATTCTCATCCACCACCACAAGCACCTTAATCATAATTCTCATCTCCTACTTCTGCCCCGAACGTCTGCGAAGGGGACTTTCCTACTTCTCCCCCAAACGTCTGTGAGGGGGACTTTCCTTTATATCGTGCGGGAAGCCGCATATATACCGTGGTCCCAACCTCCGGCTTGCTGTCGATATCCAGTCCGTATCCATCGCCGTACATCAGCTTGATCCTGCGGTCAATATTGTACAGGCCGAAATGTCCCCTGCCCTTCCCCGGTTTTTCCCTCAGCAGGGCACGCAGCTCCTCCACCCGCTCCGCTGTCATGCCGTCCCCATCGTCCTCCACCCGGATGTGGAGACAGTCTGTGACATGGGCGTGAATGCGGATGGTCAGGATCTCCTTCTCACCAAAGCCGTATTTAATGGCATTTTCAATGACAGGCTGAAATATCAGCTTGGGCACCACACAGTCCACAGCCTTATCTCCCACCTGGATATCCGTGAACAGGCTGTCCTGGAAACGGTATTTCTGGATGGTCAGATAGCTCTCAATGTAAGCCAGATCCTCCCCCAGGGTCACGTCCGTAATCTGGCTGTTGATGCTGTAGCGCAGAATGGCCGAGAGCGCCACAATCATCCTGGAGGCAATATCCGGCTCCAGCTTCACCGTAAACTTGATGGTCTCCAGGGTGTTGAACAGAAAATGGGGATTGAACTGGCTCTCCAGCTGGCGGATCTCCGAATACACCGTCTCCCTGGCAATCTGGTTGTTGCGCTCAATCAGGTCCTTTAAGCTCTCCAGCATCAGATTGTAGGAATCCCCGATCACGCTCAGCTCATCGTCCGCGCTGATGTCCAGGGGCGTGTCCAGGTTCCCCTCCTTCACCTTCTCAAAGGCATGGATAATCTGATCCACGGCCGCGGTCTTGATCCTGGCCACCCTGGCGGCCCCGAACACGCTGATATTGGCGATCAGCAGTATCACCAGCAGGAATATGCTGATGTCCACCGCAAACAGCGTCAGGGCGCTTTTAACAGGCGTGAAGGTGTAAACAGTGATCTCCCCGTCCAGGATGGTGTCTGCATAGCGGTAATACCATTCATCGTTCAGGCTCAGAAAGGACTTGTCCTGGCGGATCTCCGGCCTGGCCGCTCCAAAGGCCATGGTAAAGCTGTTGGTGCTGGAGGTGCACACGTCGTTGTAGCGGTTGGTAACCACCACCTGTACCGGGCGGTTACAGGTGTTCTCCACCAGATATCTGGCCGGTACCATGAAAATCAGGTAAAATGGTTCTCCCTCCCCGGAAGCCAGCTGTGCTCCCACCATCAGGGCCTTTTGGTTCTCCCGCTTGGTGCTCTCGCTGGAGAACTCATACACTACCTCCCCGGGACGGCTGGTCATCCTGCGCACGATTCCCCAGTTGATTCCCGCCTGAGGCGGCATGAAGCCCGGCCTGCCATCCACTGTGGAGGCGCATACATTGAAATCTGAATCCAGTATGTAGAAGTCTGCCTGGCTGTGCATGGAGTCCACGAACCTGGTGGCCTCCTTCTGGAGCTGGCGGACTCTGGAAGGGTTGCCGTTCAGGCCGTCCAGGGAGTAGGTGCTGCCTATATTCATCAGCTCATCCCCATAGCTTGAGATCATTTCCTCCAGCTCCAGCCCCACCAGGCGGTTGTTCTCCTGGTTGACCTTCAAAATGCTGGAGTTGGCGTAGAATACAAAAAATGTAAAAAATGCCAGCACCACCACAGCCACCGGAATGATGGTATAGAAGATCAGCGCTTTTCGTATTTCATCCCGGAAATGCCTGGGTCCGCTGCGTTTCATCCTTAGTTCCCCCTTTGTTCCACTGCCCGGCGCCTCTACCGTTTCCCCAGACGCTCTTTCAAAATGCCGGACAGATACATAAAGCTCTCCACCTTAAACAGCCGCGCCAGCCCCGCGTAGACGGCCGCTCCTGCCAGAATCTGAACCGCCAGCCTGATCCATGGGCCGCCCGGTATCACAAACTGCAGGAAATAGACTGCAATGCACATGGCCACAGACAGCGCCAGGGACGGGATTATGTCCATCCACTGGCTGAAGATGCTGTATCCCAGCAGCTTTTTGTTGGGCCAGGCGTTGATGAAGGTGCAGAGAAAATCAATCCCCGCCTTGATGGATACCAGCACAATGGGGCTGTAGCGGATTCCCACCACCAGTCCCAGGATGCCCACCGTCTTTTTGATGACCTCCAGCTTCAGGAACACGTCGCTTCTGCCCACAGCGTTGATGGCCTGCAGGTTGGTGATGTGGATGGGCCAGAAGGAGTATGCAATGCACATAATGCGCAGGTAGGGGACGCAGATCATCCATTTTTCGCCCAGCAGGGCCAGCACCATGGTGTCTGCCACGGCAAACAGGCCGTACAGCATGGGCAGTACCAGAAATGAGCTGGTGCGGATGGCTCTGCGGACCATGCTTCTCACCTGGGCAATGTCCCCCTGGCGGGCGGCAAATGCAGGCAGCAGCACAGCCTGGATAGCTGCGCCCAGGTTGTTGACTATCAGTTTGGGGAACTGGTCCCCCCGGTTGTATGCGCCCAGCAGCTCCTCGTTGTAGATCTTGCCGATCAGCAGGCCGTAGAGATTGTTGAACAGGGTGTCAATCAGAGCGGCAAACAGCAGCTTCCAGCCAAAGGCAAACATGCTTTTAACCCGGCCAATGGCAAATACCAGCCGGGGCCGCCAGGTCACGGTGAAGAACAGGCTGACCGTCAGGGCAATATAATAGGAGATCTGCTGGCCCACCATGGCCCAGACCCCGTACCCCTGATATGCCATCCAGACACTGATTGCGCCGGACACCAGCACCGCAGCCATGGTGGCCTTAAACAATCCCTTGAATTCCATTTTCCGGGAAACGTAGGCGGTCTGCACGGCAATCACCGCGCCGGGGAACAGCACCACGGACAGCACCCGGACAATGGGGCGCAGACTGTCATTTTTATAGAAGGCGCTGATGGACGGGGCCGCCAGGTACAGGGCCGCATACATAACCGCCGCAATGGCCAGGCTGAAGTAAAATACGGAGGAGAAGTCCGTCTCGTCGGAGTGCTTCTTCTGGATCAGCGCCGTGGAAAATCCGTTCTGCACCACCACGTTGGCAATGGTGATAAAGATCATGATGATGCCCACCAGCCCGTACTCCGCCGGAGTCAGGAGTCTGGCCAGTATGATGGCAATGACGAACTGTATGCCCTGAGCGCCGCCATTTTCTAATATTTTCCAAAAAAGGCCCTTCAGAACCTTGTCTTTTATCTCTGTTTCTGCCAAAATTCGTATTCCTTTCTGAGAGGAGATGTGGAGCAGCGGCTCTGACCGGTAGGCTCTGACCGGTGGGCGCTGACCGGTGAGCGCTGACAGTGTGCAGCTGCCTCTGGACAGTGGGCGCTGACGGCTGCCCGGCTACAATGAAGCCGCTTCAGTCAGCTGCCGCCGCGCACCAGCCTCTGCAGCCCCCTGTACAGCCATGGGGCCAGGATTTCAAACCGGATGAAAAACCGGGTGCGGAAATCCAGCTCTTTATAGAATTCCCGGAACTCTCTCCTCATCACCTGGTCATAGTGCTTGGTGTTTACCTGGGTGAGGAAATAGATCCTGTCCGCCGCCCGCTTTGCCTGCCGGTGGAACCGCCCGCCGCTTTCCCGGTCAAATGCCTGGTACATGTCCCGCATCTGCTCATAGTATGCTTTTTGCTTCTTCTCGTAATTGCCCTGTTTCATCAGGCTGGTCCAGGAGCTGGCCACACCCACCCGGTACACGCACATATCCCGGTCCATGTAATAGCCATACCCCCGGCAGGCCATCATCAGCTGCATGGGAATGTCCCCCACCGGACAGTTCAGATAATAATCCGGCAGTTCCTTCATAATCCCCGCTGGAAATGTGAGGGAGGCTGTGGGATAACCTGAGGTCTTGTCCACAATATCCTCCGGCTGCACAATGCGGTCTCCGCTGTATGGGCGCATGCGGCCCGCGGTTACGGAGCCGTCCACAGTACAGATTCTGGCGCTGTGGAAACACAGCGCACAGTCCGGGTGGGCTTCCAGGTAATCCACCTGGACCTGCAGCTTGCCCGGATCAGTCCAGCAGTCGTCCCCCTCGCACATGGCGATGTATTTGCCCCTGGCCCTGGGGAAGTTGAACACACTGATATTGGAGATCCCCTTGGAATACTGGTTCTCCGTCCGCAGAATAGGGCGGATCACATCCGGATACCGCGCGGCGTACTCCCGGATGATCTGCTGTGTGTTGTCCGTGGAGGCATCGTCATGGATCAGGATCTCGATGGGGAAATCCGTGTTCTGGGACAGAAAGCCCTCCAACGTCTCCCGGATATAGTCACCGTGGTTAAAGGCAATACAGCAGATGCTCACCATGGGCGCAGGACCTTGTGGCCTGTCCGCAGCCGCCTGTCTCACCGCCTCCTCCCAGGCCAGGGCGGCCGGGGTTTTGGAGGAAGGGATGTTGTCTGTCGGTTTGTTATCTGTCGGTTTGTTGTCTGTCAATCTGTTGCCTGTTGGGTCGTTGCCCGTTGGGTCGTTGCCCGTTTGGTCATTGCCCGTTAATTCATTGCCCATTAGTTCATTGCCCGTTAGTTCATTTTCTGTCAGTTCACGCACGGCGGTAGTTCCTTTCTATGTCTGCCGTTGGGGTGAGTGGAGACTCCTCCGGCAGCAATGCGGTGCTAGAGCGTGTTTGAAAATTGCTTTCTGTCAGCTGTGCGTCACACTGTGTGGGAGATTTGTCCCGAATGAAGGGCGCGTAGTGGGCTACGTAACCTGAATTCGGGGCAAATATGCCGCGAAGTGGGGCGCACATCTGACAGAAAGCAATTTCCGACACGCTCTAATCTCCGATAAACAGCATCTGCCCCAGGGTCCGCAGCCACGTATTCTTGGTGAATCCATACCTGAGTATGGCATACATTCTGCCGGGGCGGCTGCGGCTGGGAATTTTTGTAAATTCTGTCAGGATTTTCTTCTGGCCGCAGCTCAGACGGCCGGAGTACAGTTCCAGCAGGCTGGCCGCCTGGCCGAACATTTTCCTGTAGTTCTCCCTTGCCTGGCTGCCGTCCTTGATGCGCTGTCCGGCGCCTTCCAGGTTGTCCCCCTTCTCCGCGCCCAGGGTATTGGTCCCATGCTGGCGGTACAGGTAGAGAGGCCGGTCCACCCAGCCGATACGGCCGAAGCAGGAGGCCACAAGGGCCAGCCAGGAATCGTGCATCAGGCATATCCTGGGCGGCGTTTCCAGAAGCTTTAACAGCGGACGGTTGAGCATCACCGCGCCGCCGGTCACATTGTTCTGAACCAGCAGCTGGGACAGAGCGTTGCGCTCCGGTGAAATCTTCTGATATTGGAAAAAACTAGGAGATATGCAGTTCAACTCCTGATCCACAACCTGCAGGTCGGAGTGGACCAGAATGGGCATTTCACAGCCCAGTGCCCGCTCCATCTCCTCCATGCGAAGCAGCAGCTTACCGGCCTTGTCCGGCAGCCATACATCGTCCTGGTCGCTGAGCATGAAATAAGATGCCTGGGCCATGGATGCTATTTTGGATGTACATGGAGATTCCTGGGGGGCATTTCCGGTGCTCGGAGGCACCAGACCACCATTTTCGGCGTCCGATGGCGCCAATCCACCATTTCCAGCTCCCGATGGCGCCAATCCACCATTCCCAGCTCCCGATGGCGTCAATCCACCATTCCCAGCTCCCGATGGCGCCAAACCACCATTTCCAGCTCCCGATGGCGCTATTCCACCATTCCCGGCTCCCGCTGCCCCGTCCGCACCCCGCCGGCCATGGGCAGCGGTTCCTGCGGCCTCCGCCTCACCCCCGCTCCCCATCCGCGCCATCATTCCCAGCAGCTCCAGAAAGTGCCGGGCCGCGCCGCCGGAAGGTTCCTGCCTGCGGATCACCGCCACTTGGTCCGGGTATTTCTCCTCATACTCAGCCAGGATTTCCGGGGTTCTGTCAGCAGAGCAGTCATCGGACACCACAATATGGATTCCTCCCTGGGTCTGGCCCAGGATGGAATCCATCTGCTCTCTTATATACATTTCCCCGTTGTACGCGGCAACCAACACTGTAATCATGTTCCCGGTCTCCTGCATTTATCCGAATACGGCCTCCGCCTTCTTCATGGCGGACTCGATCACCTTGTCCATGTCATAATACTTGTACTCGCCCAGACGGCCGCCGAAGATCACCCCCGGCTCCTGAGCGGCCAGCTCTGCGTAGGCCTGGTAAAGGGCCTGGTTCTTCTCATCATTGACCGGATAATAGGGTTCCATACCTTCCTGCCAGTCCACCGGGTATTCTCTGGTGACCACAGTCCTGGGCTGGGTGCCGAACTCAAAATGCTTATGCTCTATAATTCTGGTATAGGGTGTCTCCCTGTCCGTATAGTTCACCACAGCCACACCCTGGTGGTTCTCCTCATCCAGCACATCTGACTCAAAACGCAGGCTTCTGTACTCCAGCTTGCCGAACTGATACCCATAGTATGCGTCAATGGTGCCTGTGTAAACCACAGTCTCCCCAAGGCTGTCATAATGCGCCTTATTGGCCAGATAATCCACGCCCGTCTCAATATCACAGCCTTCAAACAGCTTGTCCACAATCACATTGTAGCCGCCGATGGGAATGCCCTGGTACAGGTCGTTGAAATAGTTGTTGTCATAGGTATAGCGCACCGGCAGACGTTTGATGATAAACGCCGGCAGTTCTGTGCAGTCCCTGCCCCACTGCTTCTCCGTGTAGCCCTTCACCAGCTTCTCATAGATGTCGCGGCCCACCAGGCTGATGGCCTGCTCTTCCAGGTTCCTGGGTTCACCGGTGACGCCTGCCTTCTGCTCCTCAATTTTTGCCTTGGCCTCAGCCGGGGTGCACACGCCCCACATCTTGCTGAATGTGTTCATATTAAAGGGCATGTTGTACATCTCACCCTTGTAGTTGGCGACAGGGCTGTTGGTGTAGCGGTTGAACTCTGCCAGCCCGTTTACAAACTGCCATACCGCCTTATTGCTTGTATGGAAAATGTGGGCGCCGTACTTGTGCACATGGATATCCTCCACGTCCTCGCAGTACACGTTGCCGCCGATGTGGTCCCTGCGCTCCACTACCAGGCATTTTTTGCCGTTCTGTTTTGCATACCAGGCAAACACTCCTGAGTACAAACCGCTTCCCACCAGCACATAATCATATTTTTTCATTGTTTCATTCTCCTTTTATCAGAAAAAGACGCCCACAGTACGGACTGTGAAGCATTTACGCTTTCACTATTGTACTATGAGCGCCGAAAAATGTAAATAGAACAGATGGAACGGCCCAGGCTACGGTACAAAATACTCGTCATAGCTGGTAATCAGTCCTGATGGGTCCATCTCGAAATCCCCCCACAGGCGGAGCTGGCCATTGTCCGACAAACCGTGCTCCGCCCCAACTGTGCGGCTGGGCAGCGTTGCGTAGTCCTTGAAAGTGACAGGATGACGCTCAAAACCATTATCAGGGTCAAGGGCGGATGCTTTGCAGTCCTTGCTGAAATACAGGCTTCCGGTGTAAAGGAGATCCTTATCCGTCTCCGCGTCCTCACCCGCCAGTGCATAAAAGTTATCTCTGAGATCCCGCCTCAGAGACCAATAACCTTTATCCGCCCCCGACACATAGTCGAAATGAACGAATTCCCCGCCCTCCGTCACCACTATATCCCATATGCGGTATACTGTATCATTAATCTCCAGCAGATCACCAATCTTTTTGTCATTCATGATACTGAGATCATACGGGACATCCGCATAAATACAGCCATTGGTCACCTCATAATATGAGCCGTGGTCAATCAGCCGTGAACCATACCCGTCCGAGTCATTTTCTGAGGCCAGATACCAGGTTCTTCCCCTGTTGGCATTCATAGTCTCAGCATAACCGGCCTTAAATGCTGTGGAGGGATCTGTCGGTTCTTCCTGAACACCGGAGTCATTCTCTCCCTGCCCCACTGTTCCCTCCAAACCCCCGGCTGCTTCCTGGCTCTCCGCCGCACTTTTAACTCCCGCGCTCTCCCATGCCGGCATCTCCGCCTCCCTATTTAACGCCGGAAATACCACGAACACCGCCACCAGCACCGCCAGAGCGACCGCTGCTGCAACCCCGGCCGCTGCAAACCCCACCCATTTTCCGTGACAGCCGGAACCGGCAGGCTCCGGAAATTGGAGGCGGCTGTTGGGACCGCCTTCGCGGCGTCCAGATGCAGGGCCGTCATCAGACAGGCCAAAATCATCCGCCAGTTTTGCACCGCATCCGGTGCAAAACCTGGCGTTATCCACATTTTTCTTCCCACATTCAGGACAAAACATAGGTCTCCCCCCTCTCTGGCAGATCCAGGCACTGTCTACGACACAAAATATTCCTCATAACTGATGACCAGTCCCGAAGTATCGATATCAAAATCTCCCCACAGCGACAGCCCAAAGTAAGAGGAAAGCCCATGCTGCGCTCCCACCTCCTGATTATCTTTGGTCAGATAATCCTTGGCATTCACTGTATGCGTCTCATAGCCAGCCCATGAATTGAGAACCTCAACACGGCAGTCTTTGCTGAAATACACGCTTCCGGTGTATAGCGTATCCTTTTGACTTATGTCACTGTCACCTGACAAAATATAATAATCCCTATTATAATTCCGGCCAAGGGTAAAGTATTCATCCTTGTCTGCTCCCGATACATACTCCAGGCCCACATACTCCCCTTCTCCCGAATCCCACGGTTTTATGTCTGTTATACGGTATACCGTATCTTTCAGCTTCAGCGTATCGCCAACCCCTTTGCCCGCCATCACGCTCTTATCATACTGGGTGTCGGCCAAAATGCCGCAGTGGGTCACCTCATAATAAGATTCATGCTCAATCATCCTGCTTCCATCCTCTTTACCGCCGGAGGCCAGATACAGTTTTCTGGACTGGTTAGCATTTACAATATCTACATAATCCGCAGTAAATGCCACATACGCCCCGCTTTGATCCACCTGGTACCCGTCCGGCGTGGTGGTGTTCACATACAGCCGCCCATCCGCGTCAAAGCAGTAATCCTTCCCGTCGATGGTCACCCACTGCCCCTTTGCCATCTGATGGTTCTGATCATAATAATACCAGACCTCGCCAACCTGCACCCAGCCGGTATTGTAGCCGTCTGTGTCAAACAGGCGCTGGCCCTGCACTGCCGCCGCGTCAGAGGCCTTCTCCAGCTCCCCGATATCCGCGCTGTAGAACGGTTCCTTCCGGCTTGCTTCCAGATTGCTGTCATCTGCGTACCGGTAATACAGCCGGCCGTTCACTATATTGAACCAGGTTGCTCGCTCCACCAGCGGCCTGGCTTCCGTTCCATCCAGATTACAGGAATAGATCGTCCCTCTTGATTCCACATGAGGATCTTCCAGCAAGCCAATGAAATAGAGCTTGTCCCTGTAAATGTTCACCTGTATATACTGCACCCAGTTCTCCGGCGGCACAAACAGTGTCTCGCTATTACTGCCGTCCAGAGACATTTTGCGCACCTTAGCCACACCCTCTCCCTGATTGGCGTTGACACTGAAGTATATATTTCCGCCGTAAATGATATATTCTTCACAGTCAAAGCCCGGAACCGCCAGCTGGTTGGTATTGGAGGTGATATCCAGGCAGTTCAGCCCGTCCTTTGCCTTGTAATAGATCTTCCCATCCACCACATTCAGAGTGGGAAGCCCCTTGCAGTTGGACGGTTCAATGAAATACAGCTCCCGGGAACCGGTTCCGTCCGCCTCCGCCGCTCCGATGTGATACCCTTCCTTAATCCCGTCGGAATATGTATAATAGCATACTCCATCCACAACCGTGTCAAAACTGAGCCAGGCTTCCTTTTCGCCATAGGTGATCTGGGTCAGCTTCTCACTGCCCGTTCCATCCAGCTTAACACGGTAGATGTTCCGGTCCGGCTCCGCGCCGGAGACATCGCCCTTGCTGGTGCGGCAGTAATAAATGTACCCGTCGGCCAGCTGCATATCCTTCATATAGAACTCGCCGAAGGGGCCTGCCTGGCTGCTCCCGGCCTCTATACGGTAGGTTTTCTCGTTATCCAGCGGATTCCGGAAATACAGGGTCCGCCCGTCAGACACCATGCGGGCGTAGCAATGGGTATTGCCAAACAGATTCCCATCATCCAGAGCCGAGCCGGCCGGAAGCGCCCATTCCACTGCCCCAGGCTCCCCGCCTTCGTCCTGCTCTTGCGTTTCTTCTTTGCCGGAGTCGGCCACAGCAGTAACTTCTGTCTCCAGTTCCGCCTTCTTGTCCCCGCCTGCGTCCTTCTTAAATGCCGGAACCGCCACAAATACTACCAGCAGTGTAATCAGCACCAGCGCCGCCACGCAGGCCACCACCGCTGCCACAATAATGGCTGTCCGGTTCCCAGGTCCGCCTGGGGCGGCAGGGGTTGAGGGGACACGGCCCCCCGCTCCGTTTCCACTCCCCGCAGATACATTGCCTCCTGCACTGCTTCCGCCGCCCGCAGGCCCTTGGCCCCCCGCTCCGCTTCCGCCTCCCGCCAGTTTTGCACCGCATCCGGAACAAAACCTGGCGTTATCCACATTTTCTTTCCCACATCTTGGACAAATCATACTCTTCCTCCCATTATTTGCTAAACTCAGTTTAACACTGAACCCCTGAGTTTACAACAGGAGAAAATACTCCGGCCTTCAGGCCCCAGATCATGTTTGAAGAATCACCCCCTATCTCCAATATCCGGCTGCGCCTCAGCAAATTCCCTGAATTCTCCGTCCCGTTTCAGCCGTCCCAGGGACATCGGAAATCCACCGATCTCCTCATTGGAATAGAGCGAAGCCACCAATACACAGCTGTTCTCATATGTTTTCACATAGTACGTCCTGGAAGCCGTATCCATAAACGCTGTATACTGGGTATAATCATCCGTTCCTATGGCCGTCCTCACCGCGCCCTTGGGAATAGACACGCTCTCCAGCACATGGAACCCCGCTACGGCCGCTTCCTCTGCCCCCTCCGGAACCGTCACATGGCTCTTCAAAAACGCAGCCCGAACAAACCGGGACGGCGGCGTATAATCT
>URUZ01000072.1 GCA_900551225.1 uncultured Clostridium sp. | reverse complement strand
CTTCAATTTACCATTATAGCATGCTCATTTATAAAATTCCAGTATTATTTTATGAATTTACACGGTTCTTCCAACATTTTTATCAATTTTAAGGTTCTGTTATCTGTCTGCACTGGTCATACTGGATAGATTTTTTAATTTTGGCAGACTGCTGGGTTCCCTGAAGCAGGCGCACCAGCTCCAGCCCCAGGTCCAGCGCATATCCCAGGCCTCTGGCGGTGGTGATGTTACCGTCGGTTACCACGCCCTGCAGGGTGTAGGAGGCGCCGGCCAGCTGGTCCTCATAGCCGGGGAAGCAGGTGGCTGTACGGCCTTTCATCATGCCCAGTCCCCCCAGAACGCTGGGTCCTGCGCAGATTGCCGCGATGCGCCTGCCCTGTTTGTTGGCTTTGATCAGGGCCTCGCCTAATTGTTCATGTGATTTAAGGTTCAGGGTTCCGGGCATGCCGCCGGGAAGGAACAGCAGATCTGCTGCGTCGGGATTCCCCTCCTCAAACAGCACATCCGTTTCTATTGTAATATTGTGGGAGCCGGTTACCTGCTTTTTACCTGTTATGGATACTAAAACTGTCTCTATTTCCGCTCTGCGCAGTACATCCACCACAGCGAGACATTCTACCTCTTCAAATCCTTCTGCTACAAATGCATAAACCTTTGACATGACAATCTCCTTCCCTGACTTTAAATCTCATTAAACATTCTAGCATGGTTAAGGAAAATTGCCAGCGTTTTTTTTATTTTTGATAATATTGCTGTTCCTTTGGAATACTGCGTGGTATGATACTGTCAGAATGCCGATTATATATAAGGAGAAAATCATGGAAATTGAAAGAAAATATCTGATCGAGAGACTGCCGGAAGAATTGGAAAATTATTCCAGCCACCAAATCGAGCAGGCTTATCTGTGCACTGATCCGGTGGTGAGAATCCGCAGACAGGACGCGGAATATTATCTGACTTATAAAGGGAAAGGGATTCTGGCCAGGGAGGAATACAATCTTCCCCTCAACGAGAAAGCCTACGCCCATCTTCTGGAAAAGGCCGATGGGATTGTGCTGTCCAAAACCCGCTATCTGATTCCTATGGATGGAGAATACAGCCACCTGACCATTGAGCTGGATGTATTCTCCGGCGAATATGAGGGCCTGTTCCTGGCGGAGGTGGAATTCCCCACGGTGGAGGAGGCCGAAGGCTTCACAGCGCCCTCATGGTTCACCAGGGACGTGACCTTTACCGGAGAATACCAGAACAGCCGGCTCAGCCAGGGGAAACAGGGCTGAGCCGGCTGGTCATTCTTTTTTGGGAGGTGTCTCCTGAAAGGGCAGCACCGGCTCAGGATTTGGATTGACGGCTCCGGATCCGCCGGAATCCATAAAGGATATGTCGATCAGTCCGCATAACGCAAAATGCAGCCGGCGCCGGTTGTCATCATCCAGGGGAGCCTCCGGCTTCTTGATGGGGTTCATCTTCAAGATCTCCATCACCTGCGGCAGCGTCTCCTCTTTGCAGATCATGATGCAGTTGAGCAGCCCTTTCAGTTGCTCCACATTCTTTTTCCGATAGGATTCAGACAACCAGCCGCCAGGGCTGGCGGCGAGGTTGGCGCAAAATATGGCAATAGCCGTCACCGCCTCGTTTATGCTGTCCGGCGAGTTGGGATCAAAGGGGATACCGCCCTGCTGCCGGTCGGATTTAAGTATCCTGTTCAGCAGCGGAAGGATGGTACCTGCCTCTATTAGAAGAGCAATTTCCATGTCTTGAGTCATATTCTCAAGAGAAGACGTATGCACCTCCGTATGCTTGAGCGAAGGCACATTAATATGGAATTTTTGGGAAAAATCATTTTCCAGATGGTGATTTCTGTGTTCTTTAGCAGAGAGCTGCACCAGCATAGTCAGAAATCTTCCCACAATCACATTTCGCGCAAGAAACGAGTTGTTCCTTGTGAGTTTCCCAGGGCCGCTTCCCGGTATCAGACCTGTCTCAACCACGGGGATTCCCATAATTGTGGCCTTATCCCTTCCGTCGCCATGTTTAATTGCCTGCTCCACTGTGATATTCGCCAGCACCTGGATATGTCTAACCGCGTCAAGATCAATTAGATATCCAGCCTTTAGCAGATCTATAGAAAAATTATCCGCCGTCCGATCCGCATCAACGATCGTCCGGATATATTTCATTCCAACATTTTCTGCCCGTCCGCCCGTGCCGTGATCCCCGGCAACAGTGCAGATCCCCTTTGCATAGAGCTCATTAAATGTGGTCAACATCATATCACAATAGCTTTTCACATCCCCGCCATCCTTTGCCGCCTTCTCCAGATTGGAAACAACTAAATGAAACCTTTCGAAGGCTTCTTTAAATTCCGGATAAATATGCTCTACCCCATCCTTGTTACGCAAGAGTTTCTGCAGACGTTGTGTCATGACTCCGGTACTCTGCTCCTGGGCAATGCCGTCCTCCAGGGAAGCACAGATCATCTCATAGTCCCCCATCAGCTCTTTTGCCATGTTGCAGTAAAACGCTTTCACCCAGTCCAGCTGCTTCCCTTTCACCATAGCCTCCTGATACAAGTATATAAACGTAAGGGATATGGTGTGATCTGCCTGAGAGGCATTTCCCGTAGCGGAATTGGTTCTGCCGGTTAATGGGCGGAAGTTGGAGATATCTATACTATCTACAGTGTAAAGGCTCAGAGGCTCCGTCCCCTTGGCAGCGGCAGCCGGTCCTGACAGAACGGAACTGCATCTCCGCTGGATCACAGGCTCCTTAATTTCGTTTAATCCTGCCTGGTTCCCAATAACAGAGTATACTCCAGGCGCAGCTTTTCTCGAATCTGATATGGACGCCATGCTAAGTTCCGATCTGACGAAAATCTGCTCCATCCCCCTACACCTCCAGTCCCATGCCCTCCAAAACTTCCACAGCCCTTAGAGCATCCTCCTCTGCCACGAATATATCCGCGCCAAAGGTGGAGTTGCTGCTGTAGATATTCATGATCCCGGCAGCGCCCAGATCTGTTTTGTAGGCAGGAATCCCGTTTTCCTTTAGGGCGTCCAGGATCATCTCCGCCTGCATGTTGTCCTGTGCGGTGAATAACTTGACGACGTTTCTCTCCATGTTCATATCCTCCTATTCATGTGCTGTGATCATCTCTTTGATTTCTTCCAGGGAATGCCATTTATCCCACTCATATCCTGACTTTGCCCTGGATGTGTCGTAGACTGCGTTCAGCGCCCTGGCGTACTCTTCTTCTGTCAGAACGGGGCCCTGTTCCAGGGCCTGGCTCATGGAATCCGGCAGTGTCCCGCCATCCTCCAGTCTGCTAAAGGTATAGACATAGACGGGATTCCCCTCCTCATCCAATTGCAGCCTGGAATTGTCCTCCGCCCCATAATATCCGGCGGCTACCTGTGTCATACGGCCATCAATGATCGCATATACCAGATCATAGTAATGGTCCATATTGCCATCCGAGTTGCAAAGCAGGTTCCCCTTCTCTATGTAGGTGAAGTTCAGACGGTACAAAATCGTCTCCGTAACTGTTCCCTCTGAAAATGTAAGGATACCGCAGCCTGCCGCCTCGCAGTTTCCGATCTCCGCCAATTCCGGAATGTCATCGTCATTGACATATATCAGGTTATAGCCTTCCCACCGGCCCTGATCATTGGAGTCCAGGTATGACAGATACGCCTCTTTCCAGCCGGACTGGCTGGCCTGTTCCTTCCCTGCACCCATAAAGCCGAGGATGGTCTGGATCGTCTTCTCCGCCACAGCGGAATTGGCTGCCTCGGTCACTCCACGCTCCAGCGTAAATGTCCCGTCCGGGCTTCCCCTGTAGATTCTGGCTTCCGAATAGCCGGTACCCGCATCAGGTCCTGAAGCGGGCGAGTAGCTGCAGATAACCACAATGTCGCTGTTGCCGTCACTGTCAAAGTCCGGAAATGATACCGCCTCCACTTCGTTAAACACCTCACCCGGCCGGCTGTTGTCCTCATACATTCCGTCAAGGGTATATATGGTATTCCCATCCTTCTGCAGGGTAAACACCACATCCCCAAGAGGGTCCTTAAGGGTATCCGGCTCATAGGAAGAAAAGGTCACCTCCCCAAGCGGTTTCAGCGATATCTGAAATGTCTGGTTCTCAATCAATTTTGGGGGAGCCTCCGTAAGGTCTGCCGCAGCGGTCGTCTCCGGGGACTGGTCTATATTGATTATCTCTGTCTGCGCCGTCTGTTCTGTCTCCTGTCTGCTCGCATCCCCCTGTTTCTGCCCGCAGGCGGTTAATATGCCGCACAGCGCAGCACAGAAGCATACTGCTGTCAATTTTTTTCTGGTGTCTCTCATGATGTCATCCTCTCCTGGTATGTATGTTATGGCCATTATACAGCGTACTCTCTGCCAAGTAAAGCCGCACTGTCAAAAAAGGGACCTTCCCGCTGCCGGAAAGATCCCTGGTTTCTATTATTTAGCTGTCATCTGTTAGCCAGCGCAATCACAAGCACCACCACAAAGAACACACAGAGCGCTCCAATGATAATGTCCATGGTCCGCACGGATACCTTAACGTGGTCGTACAGACGCTCCTTGAGATTTTTCTCCCGTAGCTGGACATTTTCTTCCTTCAGCCTGCGGTTCTCCTCCTCCAGCTGATGCATGTGGTCATCCTGGCTTTCCGCGTTCCTATTCTGCTCGTTCATAGGCAATTACTTCTTTACGATGTACTTGCGGATATCCAGAGCAATCGCCACCACAATTACAACGCCCTGCAGGATATACTGGTAGTTGGGGTCAACGCCCAGGAACTGCAGTGTGGATTTCAGCAGCTCGAATACCAGCACGCCCACGATAACGCCGGAGATTTTACCGATACCGCCGTTTACAGATACACCGCCAATGGTACAGGCTGCAATGGCCTCCAGCTCATAGCCCTGGCCCATATTGGTGCTGGCGCCTGCTGTCTTGGCTGCCAGAAGGAAGCCTGCCAGCGCGTACAGCGCGGTTGCTGTAACATAGATAATGATCTTGGTCTTGTTAACATTTACACCGGATACCTCGGCTGCGCTTTCATTTCCGCCGATAGCATACATGTATTTACCGTGGCGGGTCATGTTGTAGACGAACCACATGATAAGGCCTACAATTGCCGCAATGATAAACAAGTAAGGGATTCCGGGGAAGTCCTTGGTTTTAAACAGAGCGCCTGTACCGACACTCACGAAATCCTTGCGGAAGCCGCCCAGAGGCACATTCTTGGTGTAAACCTGAACAACGCCGTAAACGATCAGCTGCATACCCAGAGTTCCGATAAATGCGGGAACACTTAAGAAGGACACAACCATACCATTGATGAGACCGAAGATACAGCAGACCGCAACACAGATCAGCAGTACCACAATAACGGGAAGATCCGGCAGGTTAGGCCAGAAACGGCTGGCATAGCTGGCGTCCTGCAGCAGGGTGCCTGCCACACATGCGCTCAAGCCCACGCAGCGTCCTGCGGACAGGTCGGTACCTCTGGTAATCAGACAGCCGCTGACACCGAAGGCAATAATGAAACGGGGCGCACAGTTAAGGGCGATTCCCTTCATGTTGTTGAAGCTGAAAAAGTTATCCTTCGTTATACTTACATATGCCACCATCACTACCAGCAGCATGATAATACCGTTATTAATCAAAAAGTCTTTGGCATTAAATCTTTTCTTATCCATCCTTGCATCCTCCTTTGGCTAAAACTTGGTAGCCAGGCTCATGATATTTTCCTGGGTTGCTTCTTCTCCTGTTACCTCACCGGTAATTCTGCCGTTACACATAACCATAATGCGGTCAGACATACCGATCAGTTCCGGCATCTCGGAAGAAATCATGATAATGGCCTTCCCTTGCTTCGCCAGATTGATCATAATCTGGTAAATCTCATACTTGGCGCCAACGTCAATACCTCTCGTCGGTTCATCCATGATCAGAACATCCGGATTGTTGGCCAGCCACCGGGAGATAATCACCTTCTGCTGGTTGCCTCCTGACAGTGACTGGATCAAGGTTTTGCTGCTGGGGGTCTTGATGCTGAGCTTTGCCACATTATCCTTTACCAGCGTATCGATCTTACCGTGGTCTAGGGCAATTCCAAAGTTTAAATACTGATCCATGGAGGAGATGGAGACATTGTCCGCAATGGACAGACAGCCCAGTATGCCGGTTCCTCGCCGGTCCTCAGTGATCATTCCGATATGGCCGCGGATGGCGTCCTTAGGTCTGGCTATCTTCATGGGCTTTCCATTCATCAGCACTTCTCCGCTGGCTACATGGCGCATACCGAAGATGGCTTCCATCAGCTCTGTTCTCTGGGCGCCTACCAGGCCGCCAAAGCCCAGGATTTCACCTCTGTGTAGTTCAAAGCTGCAGTCCTGGAAGGAACGCTCGTGGATGCTGCTGAGGTTCTTCACTTCAAGGATAACATCCCCTGCCTGGTTGTCACGGGGAGGATAGATATTGGTCAGTTCACGTCCCACCATCTGTTTGACAATCTCCTGGTCGCTGATGTCCTCAATGGCCCAGCTGCCCACGTATGTGCCGTCACGCATGATGGTGATGTCATCCGCGATCTCACGGATCTCTGCCATTTTATGGGAAATATAGATCATGGAAACGCCTCTGCTTCTCAGTTCTCTTACGATCCGGAACAGGGCCTCCACTTCATTGTCCGTCAGGGAGGAGGTAGGCTCATCCAGGATCACCACTTTGGCGTCCATGGATACGGCCTTTGCAATCTCTACGGACTGCATCTGCGAGATTGACAGGGTTCCCAGCTTTGCCTTGGGATCAAAGGTCATCTTTACATCCTTCAGCCACTTAGCTGCTTCCTCGTTCATTTTCTTGTGGTTGATCACTCTGATGGGGCCGTAATTCCTGGTGGGGTATCTTCCGCAGTACATGTTCTCCGCAATCGACCGCTCCGGAATTGGCTGCAGCTCCTGATGAACCATGGCCAGACCTTTGTGAAGGGCATCATCCGGATTGATAATATTCATCTTCTCTCCGTCCAGGTAAACCTCTCCTTCATCCATCTTATAAATTCCGAACAGACATTTCATCAGTGTGGACTTACCGGCACCGTTCTCGCCCATCAGAGCGTGAACAGTTCCCGGCCGGACCTTCAGGTTAATGCCGTCCAGAGCTTTGACGCCGGGGAAGCTTTTGCTGACACCCCGCATTTCCAATCTGTACTCTGCCATCCCGTTATCTCCTTTCATAAAATCAGGTGTGCCTCTCTGACACACCTGAATGATTCCTTACAATCTTTAAAACAGCTTATTTAACGATGTCAAGGATCTCCTGTGCGTTGTCCTTGGTAACTTTTACATAGTCAACCATGTTGACAGGAGCAACTTCTTTTTCATCTAAGAATAAGCAAGCGATGTCAGCTGCGGTCTTAGCCTGGCTGATGTGATCATTAAATACGGTACCGGTCATCTTGCCTTCCATTACATTCTGAACAGCCTCGGTCAGAGCGTCAACGCCAACGATATAGATGTCCTCGCCCACAGTTCTGTCAGCTGCCTGGATTGCTGCAAGAGCGCCCAGAGCCATAGCGTCATTGTTACAGAATACAACGTCAATCTTGTCGCCGTACTGTGTCAAAGCGTCCTGTACGATCTGCTGGCCTTTAGCCTGATCCCAGTCGCCTCTCTGTTTTAACAGCTCTTCAACCTTGATGCCTGCATCGGTTAAAGCCTTAACAGAGAATTCGGTTCTGTACTGAGCGTCGATATTCTCGGGATCGCCCTGTACCATGATGTAGCTAACCACGCCGTCGCCGTTGGCATCGCCCTTGTTCTCAAGCTCTGCGATTTCCTGGCCCTGGAAGGTGCCGGACTGTCTGGCGTCTGCGCCTACGTATGTAGCTTTCAGGCTCTCGTCAGCCCATCTCTGCTCCTCAGTTGCATCCGGCTCACGGTTGATGTAAACTACCGGGATTCCAGCCTCATTACACTTGTCGGTAACTGAAGGTGCGGAAGAAGACTGTACCAGGTTTAGGATCAGAACGTCTACTCCCTGGTTGATGAAGTTGTCGATCTGGTTGGTCTGCTCTGCCTGGTCGTTCTTGCCATCCATGATGGTGATGTTCTCTTTCTTGAAGCCCAGGTCTTCTACCAGATATCTCTCTAACTCTGTACGGTAAAGAGTCATGAAGTTATCGTCGAATTTGTAAATGCTGATGCCGACTTTCTTGTCAGCATAGTTGCCGCCGGTAGCCTCTGCTGCGGTGGTTGCTGCTTCTGAAGCGTCAGTAGCCGCCTCGGTAGCTGCCTCTGTTGCTGCTGTGGTTGCCGCCTCGGTAGCTGCTGCTGTGGTCTCTTTCGCTCCGCCGCCGCATCCTGCCATGGAAACTACCATTGCTGAAGCCATTACAATTGCTGATACTTTTCTTAATAATCTCATGTCTGTAATTCCTCCCTTTGATTGATTGTCTCTGTCGTTTTTGTTGCTTTTTTCTTAACGACAAGGTTATTATAGTTCCGAATTATGCATTTTTCCATATGATTTTTTACGCTCAATTATGAAATTTCTTCGATATATTGTTTAAAACGATCTTTTTTTATAGTATAAATCCATTTTTTTACCGCATCCTCCCCCGGGACAGGGGACAAAAAAGCCCTGTGCACAGGCATTGCCGCCATTTTTGCACAAGGCTTTCACGGATTTTCTTTTATTTCTGCTGAGTTAATGCAATCTGAGGACAGCGGTAGTATTTCCCGTTGTCCAGCTGGATCTCCTGGGGGATGGGCTCGCCCATGGCGCAGGAGGACGCAATGTCAAAGATCACCTTGGCGTACTGCTCTTTGTCGGACTCCACAGTGCCGAACAAATCTCCGGTTTTCAATGCCTCCTGGCCCACAGGGGTGCCGTCTATGCCCACCACCTTGACGGAGCCGCTGAGTAAGCCCTCCCGCTTCATCGCATCAATGGCGCCCAGGGCCATATCGTCATTGTTGCTGATAACCAGCTCGATCTGGCCTGGGTATTCCGAAAGCCATTGTTCCATCAGTGCGGAAGCCTGGCTGCGCTCCCAGTTGGCGATGCTTCCGGTCAGCTTCTCCAGGGGGACCCCTCCGTCCTTTAAGGTCTGTATGGACCACTCTGTGCGGATCAGGGAATCCTGATGGCTGCTCTCCCCCTCCAGCAGCACATAGCTCACCAGGCCGTCCTGGTTAACATCCAGGCTGGCCGGGTCCTTCTTGTAGGCGTCCACCAGGATATTGCCCTGGAGGACCGCCGACTCCTTGGCATCCGCCCCCACATAGTAGAGCTTCTCCCAGCGGTTCATGTCCTCCTCCACCGGTTCCCGGTTGAAGAATACCACGGGGATACCCGCGTCCATTGCCTTGTCAATGATAATAGACGCAGCGGACCGGTCCACAAGGTTAACACACAGCGCATCACAGCCCAGGGAGATAAAACGCTCCACCTGGGTGTTCTGGGTGTTCTGGTTCAGCTTGGCATCCACTATGTCCAGGGTCACCTTGATGCCCGTCCTCTGCTCGTACTCCTTGGCCTGCTCCTCCATGGCCGCCCGCAGGGTGCTGATAAAAGTATCATCCCCCCTGTAGAGGGTCACCCCGATGCGGATGGACGTCTTGGGCGGCGCCTCCCTGTTCTGCATATATTGGTACATCAGCCAGGCAGCAATCCCGGCGGCCAGGGCCAGCAACAGCAGCAGCCCTCCGTATATCCTGCGTTTCTTCGTCCCCTCCATTGCCAATCCTCCCACATTTTCTCCTGTTCCGTCAGTCCATCGGATAGAGCATCTTCTCATACTCGCGGCTGCGGAGCTGGGGTTTTTCTATATAGTAGGATTCCAGCAGAATCTCTTCCTTCTGCCGGCTTCCCTTGATGGCCTGAACCGCCTTCTGTACACTCAGATAACCCTCGTCAAACCGGTTGTACATCACAATTCCCCGGATCACGCCCCGGTCCAGCTGGTCCAGAATGGCAGTGGTGCTCCCCACGCCGTAAAGGCCGGTGATATATCTGTTGTACACGGTGCTATCCTCCAGAATCTGGGCCGTCTCCGCCAGGGACGGAGTGTCCAGGGCCACAATAGCTGCCTGGCCGCTGCCCGGATACACGGTCTGTTCAATGATCCGCCTGTAAGTGTCCTCGCTCTCCCGCTCCACCAGATGATAAGTGTACCCCGCCTCCTCCAGCACAGTGCGCACTCCATCGCAGACTCTGGAATTATAGCCATATTCCATGCCGTCGGTAAACAGGTACACCGGATTCTCCCCTGACTGCTGGACAGTTACCGCCTCCCCCAGCTTCCTTCCCATCTCATACCCGTCCACCATCACGCTGGCCACCACCCCCTCGTTGGGCACAGGGGCGCCCAGCACCACCAGCGGGCAGTTTAAACTGGTTTTGTCCAGTGTCTTTACTGTCTCCACCTCGTTGACCGGCGTCAGAATCAAGGCCTTGGCCCCATCCTTGATCTCCCGGTTCACCAGCTCCAGCTGCTGGCCCTGGTCATTGCGCTGGTAAAGGGTGATAAAGCTGACATCCGCGTAAAACTCCATTGCTGCTTTCTCCATCCCCTTTTTGAAACTGGCGTAATAATCGTCATTGAAATCCTCAATCACCACGGAAACAGGAAGAATCTCCACTTTCCGCTCCTTGATAATCAGGTTGGTGGAGGACATGAGAAACAGCAGCACCAGCGCGCAGGCCGACAGGGCCCAGAGTATCTTTTCCTTTTTAGACATGGCTTAGAGTCCCTCCCTTCCCCGTCATTTCGCCATCCTTTGCTCCACCTCGCTGTAGGGCACAGCCGGGAGGCGGGCCGTCACTGTGGTTCCCTCGTCCGGCTCCGAGTCAATGGACAGGCCGTAATCCCGGCCAAAATACAGTTTGATCCGCTCGTTTACATTTTTCACACCAATGCCGGAGCCGCGCCTGGACGGCGTGTGGTCAGAGGGTGAGAACAGGTTCTCCACCTGTGCTTCGGTCATACCCAGGCCGTTGTCCCCCACGCTGAGATAGAGGTCCTCGCCCTGGCGCCATGCCCGGATGCTGATCTCCCCGTCCCCATCCATGAATTCCATGCCATGGTAGATGGCATTTTCCACCAGCGGCTGAAGCATCAGCTTCAAGCTGGCCAGGTCCTCCACCCCCTCCTGGGCGTCAATGACGTAGGTGAATTTATTCTTATAGCGCATGGACTGGATCATCAGGTAGTTGCGCACGTGCTCCAGCTCGTCCCGCACGGGAATGATGCTCTTGCCCTTGCTCAGGCTGATCCTGAAGAACCGCGCCAGGGCTGTCACTGCCTTCACCGCCTGGTCCTGGCGCTCATTCTCGATCATCCACACAATGATATCCAGAGTATTGTAGAGAAAATGGGGATTGATCTGGGACTGCAGCGTGTCAAATTCGCTCTTGCGCTTGGACTCATGTTCCGCCACAATATCATCCATCAGCCGCCGGATCTGCCTGGCCATGTTCTGGATGGAATTGCCCAGATGCTGGATCTCATAGGACCCGCCGGTGTAGACCCTGGCTTCCAGATTGCCCTCCTCAATCTCATTGACCGACTTCTCCAGCTCCTTGATGGGATCAGTGATCCTGGATGAAATGTAGGAGTTGATAATAGTCAGAATAAACAGGATAAATGCAATGATGAACACCACAAACAGCTTGGTCTTGATATTGTTGAGAGCTATGCCGTCCATGGGCGTCACGCCCACGATCTTCCATCCCGTGTACCCCACGCTTTTCACCGTCACCAGACGTTTTCTGCCCTCAAATGTCTCCTCATGGTTGCCGTCCCGATAGCCGGCCGCCGTCACATTGTTCTCGGTGGCCAGTTCAGAGTCAATGAGCTGGGCTCTGGGATGGTAGATGATATCCCCGCTGCTGCTGATCAGGTACACATAGCCTCCGTTTCCCAGGCTGACGCTGTCAAAGAGCTGTTCCAGGCTGTTATAGCGGATATCGATCAGCAGGACGCCCTGGTCCGTGTAGGGACCCTGGGTGATCTCCACCGCGCGGGTGACGGAAATCACCCAGCGGTACCGGTTTTCGTTGGCATCGAAGATGTACTGGACCTGAGGAATGGAGAAATGCAGGTTCTCCGTCTTTTCCAGCGTGTTCTGGAACCAGGACTCTGACCTCACATCCAGATTGGTCTTTAGCCTGGCCGCCGGAACCGCCTCCAGCAGCTTCCCCTCGTTGGACAGCAGCGCGATATTCTCCACATTGTCCTTGTTGTTGTCATAGAGCAGGGTCAGCTCTCGGTTGATGGTGCTGTCGGACAGGTCCGCATTTTTAATGGCACCATAGTACAGGGAATCAGACAGCTTCATAATGGTGCGCAGGTAGGTATCCGTGGTCCTGGACAGCTGGTTGATCAGAATCTGGTTCTCCTCCTGGATGGTGGCCGACATCTGCCCGGACATCCTGCTATACATGGAGAGCCCGATGAAAATGCTGGCCGCCAGGGCAGAAACCGTAAAATAGATAAATATGGTGTAGCGGATGCTGGTATTCTGGAACGGATACCTGCGTTTCTTCAAAGGCATGGCTGCCCTCCTTGTTATGAGCGCTTAGCGGTTATTTCACTTCGTCCCTCTGAACTTGGTGGGGGATATGCCAAAGCGTTTCTTGAACACATAGCTGAAATAATTCTGCTCCTGATACCCCACCTTGGCCGCAATCACATAGGTCTTGTCATCGGTTTTATTGAGAAGCTCCACCGCCTTGTCCAGGCGCACCTCAGTGAGATAGGCGATATAGGCCTGGCCTGTCTCCTTCTTGAACATGGTGGAAAAATAGGCAGGGCTCATGTGCAGGTGGCGGCAGATCTTCTCAACGGACAGGTCGGGGTCCTGGTAGTTGTCCATGATATATTGCTTGGCCTCCTTGATCACCTGCTTCATGGTGTTGTCACGTTCCTGGTTCATCGCCTGGTTCATGCGCAGGGCAATGGGCAGCAGCCAGCGGCCGAAATCTTCCTTTTTCTGCATCTGGGGGATCACGGTAAATGTATCCCCATAGTCCCTGCCCTCGCCGATCATCTGTGCCATGTCCAGGTCATACTGCTGAATCAGCTGGACCATGCAGTTAGAAACACTGAGCATGTATGCCTGGTACTGCCGGAAATGTACCTTAGCATCGCTCATACGGTCCACAATCTGGCGGACCGACGACTCAATCTTCTCCACGGGTCCAAACTTCACAGCCGCAATCAGCTCCGACTCGTCACGGCTGTCAAACTGCAGCTTTCCGCCGTTCACAGGCTCCACATCGTTGATGTAGATGGTGCTTCCGCTGCCCACAATGGCCTTGTAGCCCAGAGCGTCCACCGCGGACTTGCAGGAGAGGCTCACCTCACCCAGGCTCATGCAGCGGTGCCCCACGCCAATGGTGATGGACACTTCCAGGATCTTCCTCGTCTCCTTGCAGATATCCCCCAGCACATCGATGAGTCCGGTCTGGCTGTTGTCCTCGTCAATGGCCGCAATCACCACCAGGGCCGCTCCCAGGGCCAGGGTGGAGGTAAAGAGGGCAAACCGGCAGTAATCCTTCAGCTTCTCCTCCACAATCTGCATCACGGAGATGGGGATCAGATCCTTCTCCTGGTGCAGGGGCAGATTCGCCCCCTCATTCCCGGACTCCGGTTCAATATCAATGGCGGATACCACCCATTTTTTCGCGCCGCCGATGGGGATATCGTACTCCTTTAAGCGGGCCGGTATCAATTCCTCGGGTATCCTGCGGCTGATCAGGTCGTTCAGGAACTGCTCGCGCAGAATGGGCAGGCTCTTCCTGTAATTTTCCCGCAAGCGGCTCACATCACGCTTCTGCTCAATCTCCTCGTCCAGATTGGCCTTGATCTTCTTTAAAATGGCGGTCAGCTCTTCTACATTGACCGGTTTTAATATATATTCCGTCACGTTGAGCTTGATTGCCTGTTTGGCATATTCAAAATCATCGTAACCTGAAAAAATCACAATTTTAGTGGAGGGATAGCGCTGGCGCACCTTTTCCGCCAGTGTCAGCCCATCCATATATGGCATGCGGATATCGGTCAGAATCACGTCCGGCTCCAGCGCCTCCACCCGCTCCAGGGCTTCCTCGCCGTTCTCCGCATCCCCCACTACCTGAAAACCGGCCGCATTCCAGCCGATTTTCTTGATGATGCTCTTTCTGACCTCTTCCTCATCATCTACCAGGATAATCCGATATAAATCCATAAAATAAGACCCCTTCTCCCATGCTGATTTCAAATTTCTCAAACAACACCTACCAGTATAAAGCAACGCTCCGGTCTTGTAAAGTTCTCCCGGCTTACATCCCCTTTTCCCCGGTCTGGTACAGCAAGGCATTGCAGATGGCCGCAGCCACATTGCTGCCCCCTTTTCTGCCTCTGGCCACAATATAGGGCGTGTCCTCCAGCTGCAGGATCAGCTCCTTGGACTGGACCACATTGACGAATCCCACAGGCACGCCGATGATCAGGGCCGGCCGAAGGCGTTGTTCCTGAATCAGCTCATAGAGGCGCACCAGGGCTGTGGGGGCATTGCCCACTGCGAAGATGCAGGGAATGTGCTCCCTGGGTCCGCCTGACCCGTAGAGGCACGCCGCCTTGTCCATGCTGGCCGTTGCCCTGGTGCTCCCCTTTTCCCCGGCCGCCGCGGCTACATCCTCATCCGCCATGAAGCAGAGGGCTTCTCCCCCCAGCTGCCCCAGACGTGTTTTGTTGACACCGGACCATCCCATGCGGGTGTCGGTCACAATATGGGCGCCCGCCATCAGGGCGCCAATCCCCTCTGATACCGCGCCCGCCGAAAATGCCAGGCTGTCCGCATATTCGAAATCTGCTGTCGTGTGGATGGCCCGTTTGATTACCAGCTCCTGCTCCGGGTCCAGCTCCTTCCCCATGAGTGCCAGTTCCTCCCCTATGATTTCAAAGCTTCTGGCCTCAATCTGTGAAGGAAGCACCTGTTCCAGTTCAATTTTCATGGTCTTTTTTTCCTTTCAGGCCCAGAAGGCCGTACACTGCCTCCATGTCAAGGCTCCCTCTCAGCTCCTCCGCCAGTTTGTCATACTGCTTCTCCTTGTAGGCCCTGTAATCCATGGCCGCCGGTTCTTCGCTCTGGATTCCCTTGGCCTTCATCAGGGCCTTGACCAGGCCGGCCGCCATGCCGGGCTGGTCGAATATGCCGTGAACATAGGTGCCGTAGACATTTCCCCGGTTCCAGCCGTCGTTTTTCACCGCCTTTGATCCGGTCTGCGTCTCCATCACATATGCCATGGGGCGGCAGATCTCCGGCTCCGGCCTGTAGTCCGCCAGCTTCGCAGTGTCCTCAGGCCCTCTTCCTCCGGAGATGAGGGTGCGGCCCATGTGGATCTCATACCCGGATATCCTGCTTCCCGACAGCTGAGACAGCGCTCCGTCCAGCTCTCCCAGGGAGCCGTCCACCTGGGTGCGGACCTTCTCCTCCTCAAACCAGGTGGTCAGGGGCAGCAGCCCCATGCCTTTGATGTGGCCGGCGGGCGGGCGGCTATCCTGGCCGGGGGCGGCGCTGCGTTCCACGCCGGTCTCCCGACGGCAATACAACCCGGTCTCCACGCCGTGTTCATCGAAGATGTCCTCACCCAGCATCTGGTAGCCCCCGCAGATGCCCCAGACCGGGACGCGGGCGTCAGCCAGCTTAAGGACTGCCGCTTCCAGGCCGGACTGGCGCAGCCACAGAAGGTCGTCTATGGTGTTCTTGGTACCGGGAAGGATCACCAGGTCCGGAGTTTTCAGCTGCTGGGGCCTGGTCACATAGCGGACGCAGACGCCTGGTATTGAGCTGAGGGCCTTAAAATCGGTGAAATTGGAAATTTTTGGAAGTCGTATGACGGCTATATCGATCTGGCAGAGACCATTTTCAGCATCGTGGTTCTCCAATTCAGAGCTGAGGCTGTCCTCGTCCTCCACGTCCACATTCATGTAAGGCACCACGCCTACCACAGGCACCTGGCACAGATCCCTCAGCATCACCACACCTGGGTCCAGAATGGTCTTGTCACCTCTGAACTTGTTGATCACAAGGCCTTTGACCCGTGCGCGGTCCTCCTCCTTCAGCAGGCTGACCGTACCGTACAGCTGGGCGAACACCCCTCCGCGGTCAATATCCCCCACCAGAAGCACGGGGGCATCGGCCATGGCGGCCATGCCCATATTCACGATATCTTCCCGGTTCAGATTGATCTCCGCAGGACTGCCCGCTCCCTCGATCACAATGATGTCATTGGCCTCGGCCAGCCGGTTGTAGGACTCCATAATCACCGGAACCAGCTGCATCTTGTATGCAAAATAATCCCTGGCCTTCATGTTGCCTATGGACACACCCTGGACAATTACCTGGCTGCCCACATCTGTGGTGGGTTTTAAGAGGATGGGGTTCATGTCCGCCGACGGGCGGATTCCCGCAGCCTCGGCCTGTACCACCTGGGCCCTGCCCATCTCCAGGCCTTCCTCTGTGATAAAAGAATTCAGGGCCATGTTCTGGGATTTGAAGGGGGCCACCCGGTAGCCGTCCTGGGCAAATATTCTGCACAGTCCGGCAGTTATCAGGCTTTTCCCCCCATTTGCCATGGTTCCCTGTATCATGATTGCTTTAGCCATTTATTCCTGCCCCGCCTTTCTGGTTTGATCCGGTCTGTCCAGGAACGTCCAGGAACATTTCCTCAGCCGGCTTGGGCCGATGGGATGCGAGGGCCGCTTCCATCGCCTCCGCCAGCCGCCGGTTGTCCTCCCTGCCCCGGACGCAGATCCGGTAATAAGAGCTGTCCAGCCCACGGTAGTTGCCGCAGGAACGGATCAGAATCCGCTGCCGCAGCAGTTCCTCATAGAGCCGGCCCTGCCGGCGGCCGGGCTGAGCAGCCAGACCAAGACGGGCGCTGGGGCCAGGCTGGGCGCTGGGGCCAGGCTGGGCGCTGGGGCCAGGCGGGACTCTGGAGCCAGGCTGGGCGTCCGCCTCCCCGCCATC
>URUZ01000071.1 GCA_900551225.1 uncultured Clostridium sp. | reverse complement strand
ATCTGGGCATCACCTTTGAGAACGGCCTGATGAGCGATTACCGGTCCTGCTGTAACCAGTGCATCTTCTGCTTTATTGACCAGATGCCGCCGGGAATGCGCGATACCCTGTATTTTAAGGACGATGATTCCAGGCTGTCCTTTCTCCAGGGCAACTATATCACCCTTACCAATATGAAGGAAAAGGATATAGACCGGATCATACGCTTCAAGCTGGCGCCCATCAACATTTCCGTCCACACCACCAATCCGGAGCTGCGCTGTAAAATGCTGCACAACCGTTTTGCAGGGCGGGTCCTGTCCATGATTGACCGGCTCTTTGAGGCGCAGACACCCATGAACGGCCAGGTGGTGCTCTGCGGCGGGGTAAATGACGGGGCGGAGCTGGACCGGACCATCGGCGACCTGTCCAGGTACCTTCCCTGCATGGAGAGCCTCTCCGTCGTGCCGGTGGGCGTATCCAAGTACAGGGACGGCCTGTACCCTCTGCGGCCCCTTACAAAGGAGGAGGCGGAGCAGACCATTGACCTGATCGAGAGCTGGCAGCAGCGGCTGTACCCTGAATACGGAACCCATTTTGTCCATGCCAGCGATGAGTTCTACATCCTGGCCGGGCGGGAGCTGCCGGAGGAGGAGCGCTATGACGGCTACATCCAGCTGGAAAACGGCGTGGGGATGCTCCGTCTGCTGTCCACTGAGGTGGAGGAGGCTTTGAAAGAGGTGGAGCCGGATATCCCCGGGGGCACGGTGTCCATTGCCACAGGCCTTCTCCCCGCCTCCTATATCCGGAAATATGTGGACTCAATCAGACAGCGATACCCACAGCGGACAGTCCATTTATATCCCATTGTAAACGAGTTCTTCGGGGAGACCATCACCGTGTCCGGGCTGATTACGGGAAGTGATCTGATCGCCCAGTTAAAGGGCCGTGAACTGGGGGAGTGGCTGCTGCTTCCGGTCAACATGTTCCGCAGCGGGGAGGAAGTTTTCCTGGACGATGTAACCAAGGCGGATGTAGAAAAGGCTTTACAAGTGAAGGTTCATATAGTAAAATCAAGCGGATATGACCTGGTCCAGGCAGTGCTCCGCCCAGGCGAGGAGCCGGAGGCACACGCAGGAGCAGAACGCCCGGCGCTTCCGGGCGCGGAATACGGTTACCAGGGCTATGAACTGGGTGATGAAGAAAGTAATGGAGCGTGCAGCGAATGAACGGGACAAGGCGTGTGGTAAAGACCAGCTGTGAGAGCTGCGGCAACTATGTGTTGGACGAAGAAAGCGAAGAGTATGTCTGCGAGGCCAGTCTGGATGAGGATGAGATGTGCCGGTTCTTAAGCGACCGGAGGTTCCAGTGCCCCTATTACCAGTCGGCTGATGAATACAGGATTGTCCGCAAGCAGATGTAGCGAGAGTTAATTGGAGGAATGAATATGAGTAAACCGGTGGTTGCAATTGTGGGACGTCCCAACGTGGGCAAGTCCACATTGTTTAATGTGTTGGCGGGAGACCAGATATCCATTGTAAAGGATACGCCAGGCGTTACCAGGGACAGGATCTATGCGGACTGTACCTGGCTGAATATGAATTTTACACTGATTGATACCGGCGGAATTGAGCCGGACAGCAGTGATGTGATCCTGTCCCAGATGCGGGAACAGGCGGAGATTGCCATTGCCACAGCGGATGTGATTGTATTTATCGTGGATGTGCGCCAGGGCCTTGTGGATTCCGACACAAAGGTGGCCGATATCCTGCGCAAATCCCACAAGCCGGTGGTGCTGGCCGTGAACAAGGTGGACAGCTTTGAAAAGTTCGGCAATGACGTCTACGAGTTCTACAATCTGGGCATCGGCGATCCCATGCCCGTGTCGGCGGCTTCCAGGCTTGGCATCGGCGATCTGCTGGATGAGGTTGTGAAGCATTTTGACTCCGCCACCCTGGAGGAGGAAGAGGATGACCGTCCCCGCATCGCGGTTGTGGGTAAGCCCAATGTAGGTAAATCTTCTATTATAAATAAACTTCTGGGCGAGAACCGGGTCATTGTCTCCGACATTGCCGGAACCACCAGAGATGCAGTGGATACGGAGATTGTGCACGACGGAACCCCCTATGTATTTATCGATACCGCGGGACTCAGACGCAAGAGCAAGATCCATGAAGAGCTGGAGCGCTACAGTATCATCCGCACCGTGACAGCGGTGGAGCGGGCGGATATTGTGGTGGTAGTGATCGATGCGGTGGAGGGCGTGACAGAGCAGGACGCCAAGATCGCAGGAATCGCCCATGACCGCGGCAAGGGAATCATTGTGGCAGTCAACAAGTGGGATGCCATTGAGAAGAACGATAAGACCATATACGAGTATACCAACAAGCTGAAAGAGGTACTGTCATTTATGCCCTATGCGGAATATATCTTCATTTCCGCCACCACCGGGCAGCGCCTTCCCAAGCTGTTTGAAGTCATTGACATGGTGCGCCAGAACCAGAATATGCGTGTTTCCACGGGCGTGCTCAACGAGATCCTGACTGAGGCAGTGGCCATGCAGCAGCCGCCTTCAGACAAGGGCAAACGGCTGAAGATCTACTATATGACCCAGGTTGCGGTAAAACCGCCCACCTTCGTGGCATTTGTCAATGACAAGGAACTGACCCATTTCTCTTATACCCGCTATCTGGAGAACCAGATCCGCAATGCCTTTGGGTTTAAGGGCACATCCTTAAAGTTCCTGATCCGGGAGCGCAAGGAAAAGGATCAATAATATATAACGCAGTGAGGTAAACATATGGATCGAATATTATGTCTTTTAGCTGGTTATGCCTTTGGACTGATTCAGACGGGCTATTTATACGGACGGATTAACGGGATTGACATCCGCCAGCACGGCAGCGGCAATTCCGGGACCACCAACGCGCTGCGGGTGCTTGGCAAAAAGGCGGGACTGGTCGTCTTTATCGGCGACTTTTTAAAGACGCTGATTCCCTGTGTGGCGGTGCGCCTCCTGTTCAGAGAGGATATGGCAACAGGATACCTGCTGACCCTTTATACGGGCTTCGGCGTGATCCTGGGCCATAACTTCCCCTTCTACCTGAAATTCAAAGGAGGGAAGGGTATTGCGGCAACGGCGGGTATCCTGACGGCCCTGGACTGGCGCCTGATGGTGACCTGCCTGGCGGCCTTTGTGCTTGTGGTTGCCGTCAGCCGTTTTGTGTCTTTGGGTTCCCTGGTAGTGTCCGCCATCTTTCTGGCCTGGAATGTTCTCATGGCAGGACAGTACCAGATTCCCCAGGACCGGGTTGCGGAGTATTACATAGCAGCGGCCGCGATCTCAGGTATGGCCTTCTGGCGCCACAGAGCCAACATTGTCAGACTGGTTCAGGGCAGGGAGAACAAACTGTGGGGCGGTAAAAAGTAAGAAAAAGGAGTGTGTGTTTTATGGCAGTAATCGGTGTGATAGGAGCCGGTACATGGGGAACGGCTCTGGCGATTCTTTTACACGGCAACGGACATCAGGTGACAATCTGGTCCGCTCTGGAGAAAGAGGTGGAGGAGTTAAACACCATCCGGGTGCACAGGAACCTTCCCAAAGTGAAGATTCCGGCTGAGATCAGCATTACCGGGAGCCTTAAGGCTGCCATGGCGGACAAGGACCTGCTGGTGCTGGCAGTACCCAGTGTGTTTGTGCGCCGGACAGCACATCAGATGAGAGAATATCTGCGGCCGGGACAGATTGTTGTCAATGTGGCTAAGGGCATTGAAGAAGGAACCTTAAAGACCCTGACGGAGATCATCGAGGAGGAACTCCCCGGGGTGAATGTGGCGGCCCTGTCGGGACCCAGCCACGCGGAGGAGGTAAGCTGCGGCCTGCCCACCACCTGTGTGGCCGGCGCCCACAAGCGCCATGTGGCGGAGTATGTCCAGAGCGTCTTTATGAGCAGGGTTTTCCGCGTATACACCAGCCCTGATTTAAAGGGCATTGAGCTGGGCGGCTCCCTTAAGAACGTAATCGCGCTGGCTGCCGGCATGGCCGATGGCCTTGGCTTCGGCGACAACACCAAGGCAGCCCTGATCACCCGGGGTATTGCCGAGATCGCCAGGCTGGGAATCGAGATGGGCGGCAAGGCGGAGACCTTCGCAGGGCTTACGGGAATCGGAGATCTGATCGTCACCTGCGCCAGCATGCACAGCCGCAACCGCCGCGCCGGTATCCTCCTGGGCAAGGGGTATACCATGGACGAGGCTATGACGGAAGTGAACATGGTGGTGGAGGGCGTGTACAGCGCCAAGGCTGCGCTGGCCCTCTCAAAGCAGTACAATGTATCCATGCCCATTGTGGAGCAGGTCAATGCGGTCCTGTTCGACGGCCAGCCGGCCAGGGAATCTGTGACGGAGCTGATGCTCAGAGACAAGCGCACAGAGAACACCAATATGGCCTGGGAAGAATTGTAAACCGTAAAAATTCACCGTTATACCACTCTGTCCTGCAAATTTTAACTGAATTATGCTTAAAAGCCGAAAAAATCCCCTTTTTCTTCTCCTTAAAAGGTTGACAATCCTATTTAGACTTTCTATAATATAGAAAGCTTTATATTTTCAAAAGCAACAAAGAGGAGGAAGAAATTATGAAAAAGAGAGTATTAAGTCTTGGACTTGCAGTTATGATGGCTGCTTCCCTGACCGCTTGCGGCGGAGCTAAGACAGATGCCACCACAGCAGCGGCAGCAGATACCACAGCGGCAGATACCACAGCGGCAGCAGCAAAGGACGAGACAAACGCAGCAGCAGAAGGCGAGACCACGGCAGCAGCTGCAGAGGGCAGTGTATTCAAGATCGGCGGAATCGGCCCTGTAACAGGCGCGGCAGCAGCTTACGGCATCGCTGTTAAGAACGGCGCTGAGCTGGCAGTGAAGGAGATCAACGCAGCCGGCGGTATCAATGGCAGCCAGATTGAACTCAATTTCCAGGATGATGAGAATGATCCTGAGAAGGCAGTGAACGCTTACAACACCTTAAAAGACTGGGATATGCAGATGCTGGTCGGCGCAGTAACCTCCAAGCCCTGTATCGCAGTAGCTTCAGAGACTCTGAACGACAACATGTTCCAGATTACACCATCCGGATCAGCTGTAGAGTGTGTGGCCAATGACAACGCATTCCGCGTATGCTTCTCTGATCCTGACCAGGGTAAAGCTTCCGCACAGTACATAGGCGAGCACAAGCTGGCTACCAAGATCGGTATCATTTATGACAGCTCCACAGAGTATTCCAGCGGTATCTATGAGTCCTTCCTGACAGAGGCAGCTGCCAATGGGCTGGAAGTTGTGGCAGAAGAGGCATTCACGGCAGACAGCAACACGGATTTCTCCGTACAGCTGGACAAGTGTAAAGAAGCCGGCGCCGAGCTGGTATTCCTGCCCATCTACTACCAGGAAGCTTCCATCATCTTAAAGCAGGCCTCCGACAAAGAGTTCGCACCCATCTTCTTTGGCTGTGACGGTATGGACGGTATCCTTGGCGTTCAGAACTTCGACACCTCCCTGGCTGAGGGACTTATGCTGTTAACACCTTTCTCCGCTGACGAGGCAGGCAGCCAGGATTTCGTTAAGGCTTACCAGGAGGCTTACGGTGAGGTTCCGCTGCAGTTCGGCGCAGGCGCTTACGATGCGGTTTACGCAATCAAGGCAGCTGCTGAGAAGGCTGGCGTTACACCGGATATGTCCGTATCTGATATCTGCGAGGCCATGAAGCCCGCTATGACCGAGATCTCCATCGATGGCCTGACAGGCGCTGACATGAAGTGGAACGCTGCAGGCGAGCCGGATAAGGCTCCTAAGGCAGCTAAGATCGAGAGCGGCGTATACGTAATGCAGTAATTTTATAAAGACCCACAAAAAGGGTTGTCGGACCGGCAACCCTTTTACCATACCCTGACCATGCGGGTATATAAAAACAAAAGTTGAGAGGTGTTGCACTTATGAGTTTTTTGTCCTACTTAATCAATGGCATCAGCCTGGGCAGCGTTTATGCGATCATCGCGCTGGGCTATACAATGGTGTATGGAATTGCTAAGATGCTGAATTTCGCCCACGGCGATATTATTATGGTGGGCGCTTTTGCCGCGTTCACTGTAATCAGTACCCTGGGCCTGCCCCCGGCCGTGGGAATCTTGGTGTCCATCCTTGTCTGCACTTTGCTGGGCGTTACCATTGAGCGGATTGCTTATAAGCCGCTGCGCGGGGCATCCCCTCTGGCTGTTTTGATCACCGCAATCGGCGTCAGCTATCTGCTGCAGAACCTGGCTCTGATTATCTTCGGTTCCAACACAAAGCAGTTTACTTCTGTTGTCACCCTGCCCACCTTGAAGCTGGCCGGCGGCCGGCTGTCCATCTCCGGCGTCACCATTGTCACCATCATCACCTGCATTGTGGTTATGACGGCTCTTACATATTTTGTAAATAAGACAAAGATGGGCCAGGCTATGCTGGCCGTATCCGAGGATAACGGGGCGGCGACCCTGATGGGCATCAATGTCAATGCCACCATCGCCCTCACCTTTGCCATCGGCTCGGCGCTGGCGGCTGTGGCAGGCGTCCTCTACTGTTCCGCATACCCCAACATCTCCCCTTACACCGGCTCCATGCCCGGTATCAAGGCATTTGTGGCCGCTGTATTCGGAGGAATCGGTTCGATCCCCGGGGCGCTGATCGGAGGAGTTGTACTGGGAATTATCGAAGCCCTCTCCAAGGCTTACATATCCTCCCAGCTTTCTGATGCCATTGTTTTTGCGGTTCTGATTGTGGTGCTGTTAGTCCGGCCCACCGGAATCCTTGGCAAGAAAATCAGCGAGAAAGTGTAGGTGCGAATGATGGATCAGATGAAGAAGAAAAAATTAATTGACAATTCCATCACCTATGCACTGGTAATCGGCTGCTGGGTGGCGGTGGAGATCCTCACCTCGGCGGGCCAGATGACCAGCCTGTTAAAAGGCTTGATGGTGCCTCTGTGCATGTATGTGATCCTGGCGGTCTCCCTGAACCTGACTGTGGGTATTCTGGGGGAGCTGAGCCTGGGACATGCGGGCTTTATGTGTGTGGGCGCCTTTGCCGGCGCGTTTTTTACCAAGCTGACGGCAGAGTCCATCCCCAGCGTCCAAGTACGGTTTATAATTGCGATCCTCATCGGTGCGGCGGTGGCGGCATTGTGCGGCATGCTGATCGGAATCCCGGTTCTGCGCCTGCGGGGCGATTACCTGGCCATCGTGACCCTGGCCTTCGGCGAGATCATTAAAAATGTGATCAACGCCCTGTATGTAGGCTCCGATGCCAACGGAATCCACATTGCCATGAAGAAGGCGGATTTAAACCTTCAGGAGGGCGGCAAGGTGATTATCGAGGGCGCCAAGGGCATCACCGGCACCCCTAAGGCAGCCACATTTACCATAGGCATCATCCTGGTGCTGATTACCCTGTTTATTGTGTTGAACCTGATGAACTCCCGGTCCGGCCGCGCCATTATGTCCATCCGCGACAACCGCATCGCCGCAGAGTCCATTGGGATCAATATTACTAAATATAAGCTGATGGCTTTCAGCATCTCCGCATCCCTGGCCGGAGTTGCAGGCGTGCTCTATGCCCACAACCTGTCCACCCTTGCCGCCACGCCCAAAAGCTTTGGCTACAACATGTCCATCATGATTCTGGTGTATGTGGTGCTGGGCGGAATCGGGAATATCCGCGGCTCCATCATTGCGGCCGTGGTGCTGACCCTGCTTCCCGAGCTGCTGCGCGGCCTCAACAATTACCGTATGCTGATCTACGCCATTGTGCTGATTGTGATGATGATTTTCAACTCCTCACCCAAGATGATCGCAATGAGAGAGCGCATGATGGAAAAGTTCCAGAAGAAAAGATCCAAGGAGGTAGCTTAACATGAATATGCTGGATGTTACCCGCTTAAGCATTTCCTTTGGCGGCCTTAAGGCTGTGGATGAATTCAATATCAATATCAAGACCGGGCAGCTGTACGGTCTGATCGGACCCAACGGCGCAGGGAAAACAACGGTGTTCAACCTGCTGACCGGCGTGTATAAACCCAACGCGGGAAGTATTGTGCTGAACGGCGTCAATATTACCGGGAAGAAAACAACTGAGATCAACCAGGCCGGAGTGGCCAGAACCTTTCAGAATATCCGGCTGTTTAAGGAGCTGACGGTGCTGGACAACGTAAAGGCCGGGCTGCACAACCACTACAAGTATTCCACAGTGGAAGGCCTGCTGCGTCTGCCCAGGTATTTCAAGGTGGAGAAGGCCATGGATGAGAAGGCTATGGAGCTTTTGAAGGTGTTCGGCCTGGACGGAGACTGCTGCATCAAGGCCTCCAACCTGCCCTATGGCCAGCAGAGAAAGCTGGAGATAGCCAGAGCCCTGGCAACTAAGCCGAAGCTGCTGCTCTTGGACGAGCCGGCGGCAGGTATGAACCCCAATGAGACGGCGGAGCTGATGGAGACCATCCGCTTTGTCCGGGATACATTTGATATGACCATTCTGCTGATTGAGCATGACATGAAGCTGGTAAGCGGTATCTGCGAGGAGCTGACCGTACTGAATTTCGGCCATGTCCTGTGTCAGGGCAATACGGCTGATGTGCTCAATGATCCCGAGGTTATCAAAGCATATCTTGGCGAGTAAGGAAAGTCCCCTTCGCGTGCGCTTAGGGGAGTTGTAGTAGGAGGAAATATAAAATGGCAATGTTGGAAGTCAGGGACCTGGAAGTTTATTACGGCGTAATCCAGGCCATAAAAGGAATCTCCTTTGACGTGAATCAGGGAGAGATCGTTGCTCTGATCGGTGCAAACGGTGCGGGTAAGACCACCACTCTCCACACCATCACAGGCCTGATCAGTGCAAAAGCAGGTTCCATTGTATATGAGGGCAGCGAGGTGACCAAACTGCCGGGCTATAAGCTGGTGGGTATGGGACTGGCCCATGTGCCCGAGGGAAGGCGCGTGTTCGCCTCCCTGACCGTGCTGCAGAATCTGAAGATGGGCGCGTTTACCAGAAAGGATAAGGATGAGATCGCCTCCACCCTGGAGATGATCTACACCCGTTTCCCGCGTCTTAAGGAGCGCAAGAACCAGCCGGCAGGCACCCTCTCAGGCGGCGAGCAGCAGATGCTGGCCATGGGCCGCGCGCTGATGAGCCATCCCAAGATGATCGTGATGGATGAGCCGTCCATGGGTCTGTCGCCCATCTATGTAAATGAGATCTTTGATATCATTCAGAAGATCAACGCGGACGGCACCACTGTGCTGCTGGTGGAGCAGAACGCCAAGAAGGCGCTGTCCATCGCGGACAAGGCATACGTGCTGGAGACCGGCAAGATCGTGCTGAGCGGTGATGCCGGGGATCTGTTAAACAATGACCAGGTAAAGAAAGCTTACCTGAGCGAATAAGACTGTGGAATTTATTGCGCCCTGCAGGTAACACGCTTACCATTAGAACAAAATTCACATATAGGTCCACCCCCTTGCATATACTATATCAGCACAGCAAGGGGGTATATTTATGGACAATTTTAATGTATACAAAGATATCCAGGCCAGAACAGGAGGCGAGATCTATATCGGCGTAGTGGGTCCGGTACGCACCGGAAAATCCACATTTATTAAACGCTTTATGGAACTTCTCGTACTCCCGGCCATGGCAGATGAAAACGTGCGCAACCAGAGCAGAGATGAACTGCCCCAGAGCGCCGCAGGAAAGACCATTATGACAACAGAACCTAAGTTCATTCCCAAGGAAGCGGCCAGCATCAGCCTGGCGGACGGCATCGAGGCCAGAGTGAGGCTGATTGACTGCGTGGGCTTTATGGTGGACGGAGCGGCGGGACACATTGAGAACGGCGAGGAGCGGCTGGTAAAGACGCCCTGGTACGATTATGATATCCCCTTCACCCAGGCGGCGGAGATCGGCACCAGGAAGGTCATCAACGACCATTCCACCATTGGAATCGTGGTGACCACTGACGGCTCCATCGGGGAGATCAAGCGCCCCGGATACATAGCGGCAGAGACCCAGACCATCGATGAACTGAAGCGGCTGGGCAAGCCATTTATCGTACTGCTGAACTCCGTGAAGCCTTACTCCGATGAAACGGCGAAGCTGGCCAAGGACATGGCCGAGGCTTACCAGGTATCTGTACTTCCCGTGAACTGCGAGCAGCTGAAAAAGGACGATGTTTTCCATATTCTGGAACGTGTTCTGAAGGAATTCCCGGTAACCGAGATTGATTTCCACATTCCCAAATGGCTGGAGATCCTTCCCTCCTCCCACTGGCTGAAAGCCCAGGTAATCCAGGCGGCCAAGGGTGTGATCCAGAAGGTGGCCCACATGAAGGACGTGGCCGGAGAGCTGGCGGGCCAGCATACGGACACCATCCGCGGCATGAGCGTAAAGAATATGCAGATGGCGGACGGAAGCGTGGCGGTCCAGGTGGATATGGACGACAGCTACTATTACCAGATCCTCAGCGATTATGTGGGCCTTCCCATTGAGGGAGAGTACCAGCTGATGCAGACGCTGAGCAGCCTGGCCAACATGCAGAAGGAGTACGCCAAGGTGCAGAACGCGCTGGCGCAGGTCCGTTTAAAGGGCTACGGCGTGGTGACCCCGGAGCGCTCGGAGATTGTGCTGGATGAACCGCAGGTGATCAAGCACGGCAACAAATACGGTGTAAAGATGAAGGCCGAGGCCCCGTCCATCAACCTGATCAAGGCCCATATTGAGACGGAGATCGCCCCCATTGTGGGCAGCGAACAGCAGGCCGAGGATCTGATCGCCTATATCAAGGAAAATGCCCGGGAAAATGACGACGGCATCTGGACCACCAACATTTTCGGCAAATCCATTGAGCAGATTGTGGAGGACGGCATCCAGGCCAAGATATCCCAGATGACCGAGGACTGCCAGATGAAGCTTCAGGATACCCTGCAGAAGATTATTAATGACAGCAACGGGGGCATGATTTGTATCATCATCTGATTTTCTTTCGAGATGTTTACACATTTCTCAGAAATTATGCTATACTATGAACACTTAGCGAGGTGTTTTCGAGCTTAGTGTGAGTTACCCCCTTTCACTTGACGAGGTATTTGCGAGTTTAGTGAACAGGCGGGTACTATGAACACTTAGCGAGGTATTTTCGAGCTTAGTGAACGAGAAGCCGACAGAATATTCTTCACGGTTTTGCCGCTTCGGGGGGAAAACAAAATAGCATACAGAGGGGAGAATGCAGATGAAACTTACATTTATCGGAGCAAACCATGAGGTGACGGGAAGCTGTCATTATCTGGAGACAGGAACGACCAAACTTCTGGTGGACTGCGGCATGGAGCAGGGGGTGAACAAGTACCAGAATGCGGAATTGCCGGTGGCTTACAGCCAGATTGATTACGTGCTGCTGACCCATGCCCACATTGACCATGCGGGCATGCTTCCGTGGCTTTACGCCAGAGGCTTCAGGGGGCGGATTATCACCACCTACGCCACGGCGGATCTGTGTAATATCATGCTGATCGACAGCGCCCACATTCAGGAGATGGAGGCGGAGTGGAAGAACAGGAAGGCCCGCCGCGCAGGCCATGAACAGGTGGAACCCCTGTACACCAAGGAGGACGCCATGGGCGTTCTGGAGCTGTTTGAGGGCGTGGCCTACGGGCAGATGTTCAAGGTGAACGGGGATCTGACGCTCCGCTTTACGGATGTTGGCCATCTGCTGGGCTCCGCCTCCATCGAGGTGTGGGCTACAGAGGGGGATGTGACGAAGAAGCTGGTATTCTCCGGCGATATCGGGAACAAGAATAAACCGCTGATCCGCAACCCCCAGTATATAGACGAGGCGGACTATGTGCTGATGGAGACTACCTACGGAAACAGGTATCACAAGAAGGATGTGGACCACATTCCGCAGCTGGCCAAGATCATCCAGGAGACCCTGGACCGGGGCGGCAATGTGGTGATTCCCGCCTTTGCCGTGGGCAGAACCCAGGAACTTCTGTACATGATCCGCAAGATCAAGGAGGACGGGACTGTCACCGGCCATGACAATTTTGATGTGTATGTAGACAGCCCTCTGGCAGTGGAGGCCACCCATGTGTTCAAGCTGAACATGACCGAGTGCTATGACGACGAGACCAAGGCTCTGGTGGAGAAGGGGATCAACCCCATCGACTTCCCGGGACTGAAGCTGTCCATCACCAGCGACGAGTCCAAGAATATCAACTTCGATTCCAAGCCCAAGGTGATCATATCCGCCTCGGGCATGTGTGATGCAGGCCGTATCCGCCATCATTTAAAACACAATCTGTGGAGACCTGAGTGTACTGTTGTATTCGCAGGCTACCAGGCCGAGGGAACCATCGGACGGCTTCTGGTGAACGGGACCTCTGTTGTGAAGCTGTTCGGTGAGGAGATTGACGTGCGGGCCAGCATCGTCCAGCTGGACGGCATCAGCGGACACGCCGACAAGGACGGCCTGCTGACCTGGATTCTGTCCTTTAAAGAGCGGCCTGCCTATGTATTCACGGTTCACGGAGATGAGGAGAACACCACAGTGTTCACCGACATGCTGGTTAATGAGATGGGCTTTAATGCCAAAGCGCCTTATTCAGGTTCGGAATTTGACCTGATCCAGGGCTGCTGGATCAAGGAGACCGTGGGCGTGCCCATTGATAAGGAGACCGCGGCCCGCAAGAAGGCTACCGGCGTTTACACCAAACTGGTGGAGGCCGGCCAGCTGCTGATGGCAGTGATCCGCAGAAATGAAGGCGGAGCCAACAAGGACCTGGCCAGGTTCACGGAGCAGATCCATGCGCTGTGTAATCAGTGGGACAGGTAAATTATGAAAGACAGGAGATAAGCAACATGGGTAAAGTACAAATCTATACAGACGGATCAGCCAGAGGCAACCCGGACGGACCGGGGGGCTACGGGGTGGTCCTGCACTTCACAGACAGCCAGGGACAGCTTCATGAGAAGCTGATGTCCGGCGGCTTCGTGCGGACTACCAACAACCGCATGGAGCTGATGGCGGCCATTATAGGGCTGGAAGCCCTGAACAGGCCATGTGCGGTGGAACTGTATTCAGATTCCAAATACCTGACCGATGCCTTCAACCAGCACTGGATTGACAGCTGGCAGGCTAAGAACTGGAACCGGGGCAAGAGCGGTCCGGTGAAGAACATCGATCTGTGGAAACGGCTGCTGGAGGCCAAAAAGCCCCACCAGGTTTCCTTCAACTGGGTGAAGGGACATGCCGGACATCCCCAGAACGAGCGCTGCGACCAGCTGGCCACCAGCGCTGCTGACGGAGATCAGCTGACGGTGGACGAGGGTCTGGAGAGTTAAACAATCCGGTGAGGGCATTTTCTTACATATCTCTTACAAAGTATTACTCCTTTTATTTGCTTATTCCCTTTCGGTTTCATTTGTGATAATGTAGATTTATCTAAGTGCGAGACAGGGATGAGGCATATGAAAAATAAACGCATCTGGCTGATAATCGGCTGTATTCTCATAGCGGGAGTCCTGATTACCAGATACACGAATTCATTTATTACCAGGAAAGAAACGCAGAGCGTCACCATTGCGGGCGCCGCGAGCGCTTCCCCGGCGGCTGAGGAGGCCATGGCTGAGGAGGCAGGAGAACAGGCCGGGGCTGCCCCAGGACCGGGAAGAAGCGCAGAGACGGCTTCCTCCCCGGGAGAACAGCCCAGGTCATTGACAGCAGCAGCCGGCAGGGCCGCAGGCGGAGGTGCAGACACAGAAGGGATTATGCCCGAGGCAGCTCCGGCGGGCCCGGGAGCCACCCAGGAGGCCATGCCGGGAGACGTGGACGCCGCCGCACCCCGGGCCGCAGCCATTGCGGAGGACCAAGCGGACGGCAAGGAAGCAGTGACAGCCTATGCGGAAGCGGCGCCCGGTCCGGTGTCACCCATTGAAGGGTTAAGCGGCAAGAACGATCAGAGCTATCTGGTCCAGTCCAACGACTACCGGCAGCGGCTCGTGGATCTGGACAATCAGATCCAGAAGCTTCGGGCAGAAGATAAGGATGCCACGGCATACACCCTGAAGAATACTGCGGAATCGGAGCTGAAGCTGTGGGAGAGCGAGATGGGCAACGTCTACAGCGCGCTGATGGACCGGAGCCCCAAGCAGGAAGCGGCGGATCTGGCGGCAGAGCAGCAGGAGTGGCTGAAGAGCCGGGAAGCCAGGGCAGCGGAACAGAATTCCAAGATCAACGCAGCCAACCTGGAGAGTGTGGGATATATCACCTCCCTGGTCACCATCACAAGGGACAGAACCTACGAACTGGTAGGACGGTATGAGGAAATGACAACAGAAGGCAGCGGGACATAAGTCCTGCTGTCTTTTTCCGTGTGGAAATACCCGCGGAGCGTATGTTTCATCATGAATTGGTGCTTGATAAATATATGCCAGTATGGTAAAATGACGGTTAGCCAATTTATGTATATAAAGATATGGAGGACGATAAAAGTGAAAGAACCACAATACCGCGGCGTGAATGAGCTGCGCAGGATGTTCCTTGAATTCTTTGAGAGTAAGGGCCATCTGGCGATGAAGAGCTTTTCACTGGTTCCGCATAATGATAACAGCCTGCTGCTGATCAATTCCGGTATGGCACCGTTAAAGCCGTATTTCACAGGCCAGGAGATCCCTCCCAGAAAGCGGGTGACCACCTGCCAGAAGTGTATCCGCACCGGAGACATCGAGAATATCGGCAAGACAGCCCGCCACGGCACCTTTTTTGAGATGCTGGGCAATTTCTCCTTTGGGGATTATTTTAAGGAGGATGCCATCCACTGGACCTGGGAGTTTCTCACAGAGGTGGTGGGGCTGGACCCCGACCGTCTGTATCCCAGCGTATATCTGGACGATGACGAGGCGTTTAAGATCTGGAATGAAGAGATCGGCATCCCCCCGGAGCGCATCTTCAAGTTCGGCAAGGAGGACAACTTCTGGGAGCACGGTTCCGGTCCCTGCGGCCCCTGCTCCGAAGTTTACTATGACCGCGGCGAGGCTTACGGCTGCGGCGAGCCGGGATGTACTGTGGGCTGCGAATGCGACCGCTACATTGAGGTGTGGAACAATGTATTTACACAGTTTGACAGCGACGGCAAGGGCAATTACGCTGAGTTGGAGCAGAAGAATATTGATACCGGCATGGGTCTGGAGCGTCTGGCCGTTGTGGTGCAGGGCGTTGATTCCCTGTTTACAGTGGATACCAACAAGGCCCTTCTGGACAAGGTGTGCCACATGGCCCGCAAGGAGTACCAGAAGGATCATGAGACCGATGTGTCCCTGCGCATTGTGGCAGACCATGTGAAGTCCACCACCTTCATGATTTCCGATGGAATCATGCCCTCCAACGAGGGCAGGGGATATGTGCTGCGCCGTCTGCTGCGCCGTGCTGCCCTTCATGGCAGAAAGCTGGGTATTGAGGGCAAGTTCCTTGCAGAACTGTCCACCACAGTGATCGGCCTGTCCAAGGACGGTTATCCGGAGCTGGAAGAGAAGCAGTCCATGATCCTCAACGTGATCTCAGAGGAGGAGGACAAGTTCAACAAGACCATTGACCAGGGTCTGATGATTTTAAACGAGATGGAAGAGGAGATGCGCGGGGAGGGGAAGGCCACACTTTCCGGAGCCAACGCATTTAAATTGTACGATACCTACGGCTTCCCTCTGGATCTGACGAAAGAGATCCTGGAGGAGAAGGGCTACGGCGTGGATGAGGACGGATTCGCCGCAGCCATGAAGGAGCAGAAGGAGAAGGCCAGGAAGGCCAGGAAAACCACCAACTACATGGGCGCTGACGTGACTGTGTACCAGTCCATCGACCCCTCGGTGACCACTGAATTCATCGGCTACGACAAGCTCAGCGCTGATTCACAGATCACGGTGCTGACCACTGAGGAGGAGATTGTGGAAGCCCTGACAGACGGTCAGAAAGGCACTGTGATTACCAGCCAGACGCCCTTCTACGGCACCATGGGCGGCCAGCAGGGCGATGTGGGCGTGATCACCGGCGCAGCAGGCGAGTTCCGGGTGGAGGACACCATTCACCTCCAGGGCGGCAAGGTGGGCCATGTGGGCGTTATGACCAGAGGCATGATCCATACCGGCGAGACAGTGACCCTCTCCGTATGTGAGAAGAACCGCGCCCTGATCTGCAAGAACCACAGCGCCACCCACCTGCTTCAGAAGGCTCTGCGCACTGTGCTGGGCGATCACGTGGAGCAGGCAGGCTCCTATGTGGATTCAGGACGGCTCCGTTTTGACTTTACCCACTTCTCAGCCATGACGGCGGAGGAGATTCAGAAGGTGGAGGAGCTGGTGAACCGCGAGATCCAGGAATCCCTGCCGGTAGTCACCAGGGTGATGACCCTGGAGGAGGCGAAGAAGTCCGGCGCCATGGCGCTGTTTGGCGAGAAGTACGGCGATTCTGTGCGCGTGGTGTCCATGGGTGACTTCTCCACAGAGCTGTGCGGCGGCACCCATGTGGCCAACACCAGCACCATCGCTTCCTTTAAGATCCTCTCTGAGACCGGCATTGCAGCCGGTGTAAGGCGTATTGAAGCCCTTACCTCAGACGGGCTGATGAAACACTACGCACAGGTGGAAGCAGAGCTTCTGGAGGCAGCTAAGATCGCCAAGACCACACCCGCGTCCCTGCTGGGCAGAATCGAATCCATGCTGGATGAGATCAAGTCCTTAAATGCAGAGAATGAGAAGTTAAAGAGCAGGCTGGCCAAGGATTCCCTGGGGGATGTGATGAGCCAGGTCCAGGAGATCGGCGGCTTTAAGGTTCTGGCTTCAAAAGTGGCTGACGTGGACATGAACGGCCTTAGAAACCTGGGTGACCAGCTGAAGGATAAACTGGGCGAGGGCGTGGTTGTAATCGCCTCTGTGCTGGACGGCAAGGTCAATCTGATGGCCACTGCCACAGACGGTGCACAGAAGCAGGGCGCGCACGCCGGGAATCTGATCAAGGCCATCGCCGGACTCGTAGGCGGAGGCGGCGGCGGAAGGCCCAATATGGCCCAGGCAGGCGGCAAAAATCCGGCCGGAATTGACGATGCATTGAAAAAAGCGTTGGAAGTTGTGGCTGAGCAGATAAAATAATGTCTTTTTTTAAAGAATTATTAATTTATTC
>URUZ01000070.1 GCA_900551225.1 uncultured Clostridium sp. | reverse complement strand
TTCCTCGCCGCTGTAATGTGTTGCTATGTTTTCTATATTACAATTTAATATGCCACATAAGTTATCTAAGGAATTCATATTCACACTCTGATTATTTCTCAATCTGTGGAGTAAGGACTTACTTATGTGATAATATTTAACTAGCATATACTGGGTGATCCCCTTTTTCTCCATAGTATCCCATAGCTTATCATATCGAATCATTTTTTCACCTTTAGATTGTTTTTTGCCTTAAAAAATAGTAGCCCAATAGTAACCAAGTACCCAGTTGTGTTGTATGCAATGCATAGAGGTAACAAAAAAACCCTTGAAAATTCAAGGGTTTAAACCAGCTGCTGACGGGAATCGGACCCGTGACCTCCGCACTACCAATGCGACGCTCTACCGACTGAGCCACAGCAGCATGTTCTGTTTTGTGGTCGCTCTCGCGAACCTTGTATATATTATCATGAGGAATAGGATTTGTCAATAACATTTCAAAAAAAGTTTTCGCAATTTTCTCCAGTCTTTTTCCAATGCCGGGGACAAGGCCAGGGGCACATAAGAAAAGGTTGAAAAAAATATAAGGCCCAGGTATGATGAAAGGTAACGATAAATGCCCAGGGAATGAGATATCAGGGCAGGCAAAGGGACTGACAGGGGAGGGCAGAATATGGATGATCAGTGGAGCTATGTGTGCAATGGGACGCTGCTGGGGCAGGAGGCATTTGTGGAACGCTTTCTCAGTGAGGCGGCGGTGAAGGAGCAGCCGCCAGGTACTTATCTGAGCCGTCAGGGAGATCCGGCGGCCTGTATATACCTGCTTCTGGACGGGGTGGTGGAGAACAGCGTCATTCTGGAGGACGGCAGAAAGAAGATCAATGTGCTCTACACCGGCATAAGCCTGCTGGGGATTTCATGTCTGGATCAGGACATCTGCCAGTTGGACCTGCGCTGCCTGACCAGGGTGCGGACCGCCAGAATCCACAGGCAGACAGTGAAGGCCTGGCCTCCGGACATGCTGCTGCCGGTTGCCCTGAGCCAGACGTATAAGATGCAGGGCGTGTACCGCCAGCTCAGCGGCCAGGTCTTTCTGTCCACGGAGGAGCAGTTGATGAAAATCCTGGCGGACCTGGAGGCAGCAGGCGCGTTTTTGGGGGAATACCGTTTAAAACGGGTCAGCCACCAGCTTCTGGCGGACATGGTGGGGCTGTCCAGAGTCCAGGTGACCAACCTCATCGGGCGGCTGACCGCCCAGTCCCAGCTGCCGCAGTCCCAGATGGACATGCTTAAGCCAACAGGCCAGGAGGTGAGATACCATGGATGACCGGCAGTTTACGTACATGACGGCAGACTGGCTCCTTGGCCATGAGCGGTTTATAGAGAAATTTCTCCAGACAGCGGAGATCCGTTTCCTGAAAAAAGGGGACATACTCTATCATCAGGGGGAGGCGGTGGAGCTGCTGTACCTGGTGCTGAAAGGCACGGTGGAGTCCTATTTTGAAAATGACAGCGGGCGCCAGAAGATCACATCCATCAGCCAGCGCGGCGTGCTGGTGGGGCTGACCGGGCTGAATGACTATGCCGGACACCATACGCTGCGCTGCCGCACCTCAGTAATTGTGGCGGTGGCGCCCAAGGAGACGGTATATCAGTGGGACAGTGAGATGCTGACAGCGCTGATCCAGATGCAGACCCGCAAGATTAAGACAGCATTTGCCCAGATGATCCACCAGTCCACCCAGACTATAGAAAGCCGGATTCTACGGCTGCTTCTGGAGGCAGGCCATGAGGAGGAGACTACGGAGTATGAGATTCCGGTGAATATTGTGTTCTCCAGACAGGAGATCGCAAGCATCGTGGGCTCCACAAGGGAGCGGGTGGGACAGGTGATGAATGAGCTGCAGAACCAGAAGCTTCTGGAGCTGGACGGCAGAGATATCTATTTCTATCCCTCGGCCCTTAAGAAACGTCTGGAACAGATCAAGGCTGTGTGAGACACCCGCCGGGCAAAAATGTCCGGCGGGATTTTTGAAATCCTGTAAAAAGGGGAAAAACTTTACAGCCCTGCCCTGCAATCTGCTGTATGATCCTTACAGAACAGCCGGTGAACCGGCCAAAGCAAAGGAGGAATCAAGTACAGTGGAAATGAAGAAACAAGCGGCCGGACCCAGCGGAGCCCATGGGGATAGACCGGGTATCGGCGGATTTGTAGCCCTGGTCCTGTTTATCATGGTTTTTTCCGGGGCGCTGCAGAATGTACCGATTTTAAAAGCCCTGGATTTTAACAACATGATGGGGGCATTTGGAACCATCAAGGGAGCAGAGGGGAATTTCCAGGGAGTGGGAGGCGTGGGGGCCAAAGATGGATTTATGGTGGCGTTTGCCCAGCTGCCGCTGCTGATGCTGGCCATGGGGATTGTGGAGCTGGCCACAAAATACAGGGCGCTGCTGGCGGCAAAGGTATTGTTTACCCCTATTTTAAAGCCTCTTCTAGGTATACCCGGGGCGGCAGGCCTGACCCTGGTATCTTCCCTGAACAGCTCCGACGGCGGCGCGGTAATGACCGCTGATCTATATGAGCGAGGGTATCTGGACCAGGATGAGCGGACCATTTTCGTGGGTTTCCAGTTTGCCGCCTCAGGCATGATCGTGGCTACGGTGACACTTCTGGCCATGGCCCCCATGCTGGTGGTTTCCCCCATGACGATTATGGGAGTTCTGCTGCTGATGAAGTTTGTCAGCGGGAATATTGTACGTCTGATAGTGAGACATAAAACACCGCGCAGGAGGGATAAAAATGGAAGCTGAAAACACAGCAAAGAAATCATTTGTGGAAATATTCATGGAGGGAGCGTTTAAGGGCTGGAACATGGGTATCCGTTCCATGCTGACGGCATTGGTACTGGCTTACGCCCTGATGTACATGCTGAAGGCATCCGGAGCCATGGTGCTGCTGGAGACGGTATTCTCTCCGGTGATGGGCATTTTCTCCCTGCCCGGAGTGGCGATCACTGCCCTGGTGGCGGCGCTGATGAGCAAGCCCGGGGGCGTGGCCACAGCGGTGGCCCTGTATACCCAGGGTGTGCTGACCGATGTGCAGGTGACGGCAATGTTCCCGGCCCTGGTGCTGATGGGCGGCCTTGTGAGCCAGTATGTGCGCGTGGTGGTGGTCAGCGGGACGGACAAGAGCAGGCATCCCCTGCTAATTGCCAATACCATCGGAGTGGCGGTGCTGTCCATTCCTTTGATGAATATCCTGCTGGGCTTTAGCAGCCGGTAGATGAGAAGGAGGATTTATGATCGAACGCAGCGAAGCGGCAAAACAGTTTTATATTGATGACCACGCGGTGATATACGGGCTCCTGGCCAAGGCCGCGGACCAGCTGTACCAGGAGAGGGGCATGGAAGCCAGCGCAGAGGCCACTGTGCTCTACGCAGCGGAGCGGGGAATGCGGATGGCGAAGCGGGCCGCCAGGGATGGCTATGACCTGACCTTATCCACATACCGACTATACACCGAGTGGGTGGATGACCGGAAACAGATGGCGGTTGAGACCATACAGCTGTCCCCCAACTACCGCATGAACGGTACATACTGTGTGTGGAATGAAACCTGGAAACAATATGATCTGGGAAAATATGGGAAAATCTACTGCACCTATGTGGATCAGACCATGGTCAAGGCATTTAACCCGGAAAATGAACTGATTATCCACAGCGCCCAGTCCCTGGGCGGCGAGGGGTGTGACTTCGAGTGGAAAGGGTTAAGCTATGGGAGTATGGAGGAGCTGAGGGCAGCGGGACAGCTGAAGGCGTCCAAACGCCGGACGGCGGTGAAAGACTTCCTGTACCACTGCGGGCACACAGTGTCTGCCATGGGCCGCGGCTACGCCATTAAGCTGGGGCAGGAGGCTTCGGACCGGATCGTGTGCCAGGCGCTGGAGGAGTATTGTGAGCTGTACGGCCGGGAGAAGGCGGAGGCAGTGATCCGGGAGTCGGAGATAGATTTTCAGGAGATATAGTTTAATTAAAGGGGGAAGCGGGAAGTGACGGAAGAATACAGTAAGATAGCCAATGGAATCGTCCTGTGGCTGGCCTGCGCGCCGGGGGTTTTGTGGGTCTGCGCGGCGGCGGGAATATTTCTGAGGAGGAGCCTGAAAGACGGGATAAAGATGGGACTGACCAGAGGGCAGATACGAAAGGGCATCAAGGGGGCCTCCATCGCCTCCGTGGGCCCGTGCCTGGTGATGCTCTCCTCCATGCTGTCCCTGATGGTGATCACGGGAAGCCCTGTGGCCTGGCTGCGGATCAATGTGATCGGCGGGGTTGGATATGAGATTATGGGGGCCTCCTTTGCGGCGGATGCAATGAACATTCAGGTGGGGACCCAGCAGATGACCATTGACTACCTCTGCGTGGCCACTGTGGTGATGACCACCGGCTGCCTGGGCTGGATTCTCTTCGGCGCCCTGTTCAGCGACAAGATGGACCAGGTCAACCGTTTTATGGCCGGGGGCAGCAAGGCCATGATCCCCATTGTGGGGGCCTGCTGCGTGCTGGGCTGCTACAGCAATCTGGTGATGGAGCGGGCCACTCCCTATGGGCCGGGAACCTGGGCCGCGGTGAGCGCAGGTCTGGTGATGGCCGGGCTGCAGCTGGCGGCCAGACGGTTTAAAATCCGCTGGCTGAAGGACTGGGCGCTGTCCATTGCAATGATCGCAGGAATGGCGGCCAGCATGGCGGCCAAATAGAGGAGGAATACGTATGGACCGGTCTGATCTTTATAATAACAGTTATATGCCGTACATTGTAAAATGGGGCAAAGCCGCCTGCTGGATTCTGCTGCCCCTGATCTATCTTCCCACCATCGCCCTGATGATCGTCTATGGGGCGAAAATGCCGCTGGAACCCACCGTAAACGGGATCATCGCCATTCTATCCGCCAGCTTTGCCGTATACCTGTCGGAGCCCCTCTCCGTATTCCCCATACTGGGGACGCCGGGCCTGTACCTGATCTGCATTTCCGGTAATTCCAAGCAGATCCGTGTGCCCGCGGCGCTGATGGCCCAGGACGGAGCCGGCGTGGAGCAGGGGACGCCGGAAGGCGGGATCATGTCCTGCATAGGCGTGGCCACTTCCATGTTTATCAGTATTCTGGTGATGACGGTGATGATTTTTATGGGGAAATGGATTCTGAGCGTTCTGCCGGAACCGGTTGTGGCGGCCCTCCCCATGCTGCTGCCGGCCCTTTTCGGGGCCTTGCTGGCCCAGCAGCTGTTAAACCGCCCGAAGCTGGGCGCGGTGGCAGTGGGGCTGGCGGCAGCGGTACGCCTGGCCCAGGTCAATGGGGTATTCAGTGTACTGCCCCTGGGCGGAGGTTACGCGCCCATGTTAATCTGTGTGTTTGGAACCATTGCACTGGCACGGATAATGAACAAAAAAGGCTGGATTGAATAGGAGAATAAAAATGGATGAGAAAATGCGCACCGCCCGGATTCTGGAGCTGGTGGAAGAGAAGAAAGACCAATATACAGCCCTCAGCGATGCAGTCTGGGCAGTACCTGAGCTGGGGCTGGCGGAGTACAAGTCCGCGGCACTGCTGATTGAAGCGCTGGAGCGGGAAGAGTTCCAGGTGGAGCGAGGTGTGGATGGCATCGAGACGGCATTTATAGGCACCTACGGCAGCGGAAAGCCGGTGATCGGCCTGCTGGCGGAATATGACGCCCTGCCCGGCCTGAGCCAGGAGGCGTCAAGCACCAGCAGAAAGCCCCTGACAGAGGGAGGCCCGGGCCATGGCTGCGGCCACAATGCGCTGGGAGCCGGCGTGGTGGAGGCCGCGGTGGCGGTGAAGGATTACCTGAGGGAGAATCCCTGTTCCGGGACGGTGAAGGTGTTTGGCTGTCCCGGCGAGGAGGCCGGCTGGGCAAAAATGTTTCTTGCCAGGGACGGATTCTTTAAAGACGTGGACGCCTGCTTTACCTGGCATCCGGGAAACTGTAATTCCGTCCAGGGCTACAGCTCCAACGCCAACATCTGTGTCTACTTTTCATTTCACGGGCGGAGCGCCCACGCGGCGGCGGCTCCCCATCTGGGGCGGAGCGCCCTGGATGCCTGCGAGCTGATGAATGTGGGGGCGAACTACCTGAGAGAGCATGTGCCCACAGAGGTGCGTATGCACTATGCCTACCAGAATGCAGGGGAGAAAGCGCCCAATGTGGTTCACGCCGAGGCCAGCTTAAAGTATTTCATCCGGGCCCCCAAGATGGCCCTTGCGGCCCAGGTGCTGGAGCGGGTGAAGGATGTGGCCAGAGGGGCTGCCCTGATGACCGGCACAGAGTGCGAGATCAATGTGACCGCGGGCATGAGCGATTTCATGGCAAATGATGCCGTGAGCCGCCTCTTTGTGGAAGCCTTCAATCTGGCGGGGCCGCCTCAGTTCGATCAGCAGGACGAGGCGCTTGCCCAGGCGTTCTGGGACCAGCTGTCTGAACAGGAGCGGGGAGCAGGCATGAGGCGGATCAATCTGTCCTATCCGGACGGGGAGAAATACAGGAATACACCCTTGGTAAAGGATATTGGACCTTATTTCCGGATTGATCAATACATGCCCGGCTCCACTGATGTGGGGGATGTGAGCTACGTGACGCCCACAGGACAGCTCTGGGTGACCTGCTATGCCAACGGAACGCCGGGGCATTCCTGGCAGGTGACTTCCCAGGTGGCCTCCACCATCACCCACAAGGCTCTTGTCTGCGCGGCCAAGACCATGGCCTTGGCCACCGTGATGGCATTTGAACGGCCGGAGGTGGTTGCGGAGGCCAGAAGGGAACTTAAGGAGCGCACAGGCGGTGTCTACGTCTGCCCTGTAGATCCTGAGAAAAAGCCTGTGATGCCCTGATAAATTTAAGAAAACCAACAGTTGTGAACGGGAAAAACCCATGATAAAATAAGCATAGAAGTGACGTTTGATAAAAGGACGGGGGTACTTTCTATGCATGGAGAAAATAATGTAAAGAGAGGGCAGATCCGGGGCTGGCTGTTTGAGGCAGTGCTTCGGATTCTGCTGGAAAAAAGCGGATTTGACATGGTGCGCCCAGGTCCGGCCAATGAAGGCCGGGTGAGGATGCTGCGCAGGCATTTTGTGGAGATTAAGGGGAGAGGGGACTGGCATCAGATCGATCTGCCCTTCGACTATCCGGGCAGCGTGCCCTTTTTATACCCGGTCCGCCTGCTGGGGGAGGCCAAATACCTTAAGACAGAGGTCTCCAAGGACCTGATCCGCAACTTTATAGGCGCCATGAAGGATATACAGGAGAATTATTTCGTGGACGATTCCCTCACGGAGCAGATGGTGAGTGGGCGCAGGATGGAGCTGGGGGCGTTCTTCTCAGCCAGAGGGTTCTCCGAGCCGGCGGAGCGGCTGTCATACGCCCATGGCATCAGGACGGTTTCCTACCGGAACAACGCGGTTGTGGACGGGCTCAGGCTGCAGATTGATGCGCTGGAGCAGGATTATCTGCCCTATGTCATGCTGAAGGTGGGGGGAGTAAGCGAGTTCCTTGCAGACTTCAGAACAGCGATAGGGGATGACGGCGATCTGGGTCATTTCCTGGTGTTATGGGGGATTGACCCAGGAGCAGAACTGCTGCTGGAACAGATGAAGGCCGGTCTGCAGGCTGTGGGCAGCAGCTTCTTTGCCTCCACAGACACCGGCGTGCTCCTTCATTTCCTGGGAGCAGAAGCATTTCCCAGTGAACTCTTTGGGCAGAGGGACGAGGCCAGGGTCAGGGTCAGCTATGAGCGGGTGAGCAATGAAAACCAGTATTACCTGGTATTCAGTGAAACGGAGGAGAACAGCCGCTTTTATTTCTCGCCGCCCAGGGCATTGGACAAAGCGGCCCTCTACGGCACATCAAAAACGCCGGAGAACGGCATGCCCCTGCGCATCTCCATGAAAATAAAAGGAGTCCAGCGCAGCCTGACGATCCGTATGGAGCAGGACTGGCTGGACGCCGATAATGAACTGAATATGACTGCGGAATCCTATTAACACGCTTTAGAATACCAGCTGCACCAGCACCATATAGCAGACGGTTCCCAGTGCAATGCTTACAAGGGTATTGCCTTTCCAAAGGTGAAGTCCCACTACAACTGCCACGCTGGCCAGCTCCGGCAGGCCGTAGGGGTAAGCCAGGGGGGTGATGCCCTTTAAGCAGTATACCACCAGCACTGCCATGATGGCGGCAGGCAGGATCGCGCCCAGATAGCGGACGATTTTCGGCACCTCCTTCTTACCGCCGAACAGGAGAAAGGGGAGCCAGCGGGTGGCCTGGGTGCAGAGGGCGCAGATAATGACAGTGATCAGCACATATTTTTCAGACATCATTATTCCTCCTCCATTTTCTTCTCAACGGTTTTGCGCATGAGCAGCAGCACGCCGACTGCGGCGGCCAGGGCCGGCAGGATAAAGTTGGAGGAGCGGATCAGTGCCAGGAAGAAGAATCCGCAGGCGAAACCTGCCAGGGCCGGGATGTGGGTCCTGGCGCTTTTCCATTGGTCCACGCAGATGACCACAAACAGGGCGGTCATAGCAAAATCAATGCCCGTGGAGTCGAAGGTAATCAGCTGGCCCATGAACGCGCCCAGCACAGATCCGGCCACCCAGTAGCACTGGTCGAAGAGGGATACAAAGAAGGTCGCCGCATCCCACTCCTTGTCCGTAAAATCGGCCGGCCTTGCCATGGAGCACAGCAGGGAATAGGTCTCGTCGGTCAGGGAGAATACCATATAGGGACCGGTCTTTTTAAGCTCCTTGAACCGCTCGATGAAGGTAAGCCCATAAAATGCATGGCGGCTGTTGATCAGCAGCGTCATAATGGCTGTTGTTATGTAGCTTAAACCGCCGGTGAGAATTCCCACCAGGGCAAACTGCATGGACCCGGCGTATACAAAGGCGCTGATGAGGAAAGCCCATATGGGGCTCAGGCCGGACTTCTGCAGTACCAGGCCGAAGGCGATGCCCAGAAAGACATAGCCAAGCATGATGGGCACGCTTTTAACAAGTGCGAATTTAGCTGCTTTTTTCATAATCTCTCCTTGATTTCTGGTTCTGAATCTGTTTTAGGATATAGTATAGCAGAGAATGGGATATAATTCCATAGGGGAAATGCTGTGAAATGGACAGTTAAATTGGCGTTTCATGAAAATTGTGGATGTTTCCCCCTTTTCCATATGAGAGAAATGTGTTATGATAACTTATTATATGCCCGCCCGGAAGGCGCGGCTGACGACGGAGGAACAGTTTATGGGTGAGAAAGATACCGTAATGGAAACGGCGGAAAAGGAAGTAGTCTCCAGGAATTTCATTGAACAGGAGATCGAGAAGGACCTGGCGGAGGGAGTGTACAACCATGTCCAGACCCGCTTTCCACCGGAGCCTAACGGTTATTTGCATATAGGACATGCCAAGTCCATTCTGCTGAACTATGGCCTGGCGCAGAAGTACAACGGCAATTTCAACCTGCGCTTTGACGACACCAACCCCACTAAGGAAAAGACGGAGTTCGTGGAGTCCATCATGGCGGACGTGAAGTGGCTGGGGGCTGATTTTGAGGACAGGCTGTTTTTCGCGTCCAACTATTTTGATCAGATGTATGAGTGCGCTGTGTTCTTAATTAAGAAGGGCAAGGCTTTTGTCTGCGACCTGAGCGCGGAGCAGATCCGGGAATACCGCGGAGATTTCAACAACCCGGGCAAGGAGAGCCCCTACAGGAACCGCAGTGTTGAGGAGAATCTGCAGCTCTTTGAGGAGATGAAGGACGGCAAATGCCAGGATGGCGGGAGAGTGCTCCGCGCCAAGATCGATATGGCCTCCCCCAACATCAACATGAGAGACCCGGTGATCTACAGAGTGGCCCGCATGTCCCACCACAACACAGGGGACAAGTGGTGCATTTATCCCATGTACGATTACGCCCATCCCATTGAGGATGCGATTGAGAATATTACCCATTCCATCTGCACCCTGGAATTCGAGGATCACAGACCGCTGTACGACTGGGTTGTGAGGGAGTGCGAATTTGAGAATCCGCCCCGCCAGATCGAATTTGCCAAGCTGTACCTGACCAATGTGATCACCGGCAAGCGTTACATCAAGAAGCTGGTGGAGGACAATATCGTGGACGGCTGGGATGATCCCCGCCTGGTATCCATCGCAGCGCTGAGAAGGAGAGGCTACACCCCTGAGGCCATCAAGATGTTTGTGGAGATGGTGGGCGTGTCCAAGGCCAACAGCTCTGTGGATTACGCCATGCTGGAATACTGCATCCGCGAGGACCTAAAGCTTAAGAAATCACGCCTGATGGCAGTGTTAAACCCAGTGAAGCTGGTGATCGACAACTATCCCGAGGGCCAGATCGAGGAGCTGGAGATCCCCAACAACCTGGAGAACCCGGAGCTGGGCAGCCGCATGGTGCCCTTTGGCCGCGAGGTTTATATCGAGCGCGAGGACTTCATGGAGGAGCCTCCCAGGAAATATTTCCGCATGTTCCCGGGCAACGAGGTCCGTCTCATGGGCGCTTACTTCGTAACATGCACCGGCTGCGAGAAAGACGCCGATGGCAATGTGACCGTAGTGCACGGTACCTATGACCCGGAGACCAAGAGCGGTTCCGGCTTTGAGGGCCGCAAGGTAAAGGGAACCATCCACTGGGTGGCCGTGCCCACCGCAAAACAGGTGGAGTGCCGCCTGTACGAGAACATCGTGGATGAGGAGAAGGGTAAGTTAAATGAGGACGGAAGCCTGAACTTAAATCCCAACTCCCTGATTGTGCTGAAGGACTGTTACGTGGAGCCGGAGCTGGCCAAAGCCCAGGCATATGACAGCTTCCAGTTTATGCGCAACGGCTACTTCTGTGCGGACTGCAAGGACAGCACACCGGACAATCCGGTATTCAACCGCATCGTGTCCTTGAAGAGCTCTTTCAAGCTCCCTAAATAGGACGAGGCTAAGGATAACACCGGCGGAATCTTCGCTTGACAGGCGCAGGATTCCGCCGTTTTTGTACGGCAATACTGAAAGGAGGCCTTTACATGGAACTGATGGTGCCCTTGGACAATCAGAGCGGATATCCGCTCTATGAACAAATATACCAGTATTTAAAGGCTGAAATCCGGGGCAGCCGCATGGAGGCCGGGAGCCGCCTGCCCTCCACACGGGTTCTGGCGGACAATCTGAAGGTCAGCCGCAGCACCACCCAGATGGCCTACGACCAGCTGCTGTCAGAGGGGTACATTGAGGCAGTGCCCTGTAAAGGCTATTATGTGGCAGGGATCGAGGAGCTGGTGGAGGTAAAGCTGGAGGTAAAGCGGCACCCGGAAGGGGGATTTGTCCGGGAAATGCCTGCTGATACCGGCAATTACCAGGTGGATTTCTCACCCAGGGGCATTGACCTGGACAGCTTCCCCTTCAATACCTGGCGCAAAATCAGTAAAAATACCCTGGTGGATGACAACAAGGAGATGTTCGCCGGAGGCGATCCCCAGGGCGAGTATTCCCTCAGGGCGGCCATAGGAAGTTACCTCCACTCCGCCAGAGGCGTTAACGTGACCCCTGAGCAGATCATCATCGGCGCGGGCAGTGAATACCTGTGGCTGCTTTTATCCCAGATTCTGGGAATGAATCACAAGATTGCCATGGAGAACCCCACCTACAAGCAGGCGTACCGCGTGTTCAGCGGCGTGGGTTATCCCGTTGCGCCTGTGGAGATGGACCGCTACGGCATGAATGTGGAGCAGCTGGCCGGCTCCGGGGCGGATGTGGCCTATATTATGCCGTCCCACCAATATCCCACGGGGATTGTGATGCCCGTGAAACGCAGGCAGGAGCTGCTGGCATGGGCCTACAGCAGACAAGGGCGGTACCTGATTGAGGACGACTATGACAGTGAATTCCGCTACAAGGGCAAGCCCATACCCGCCCTTCAGGGCATGGACCGGGGCGGCCGGGTGATCTATATCGGAACCTTCTCAAAATCCATTGCCCCCGCAATCCGTGTGGGATTTCTGGTACTTCCGGCATCCATGGTGCCGGTGTACAGGGAGAAGGCCGGATTCTACGCCTCCACAGTCTCCAGGATCGACCAGAATATCCTCTATCAGTTTATCACCCAGGGCCACTACGAGCGCCATCTCAACAGGATGCGCGCAGTGTACAAGTCCAAACACGATGCCCTGATGGCCGGGCTGAAGGCCCTGGAGGACCGGTTCGAGATCCGGGGCGAGTTCGCAGGCCTTCACGTGCTCCTGACCCACCGTGGAAATGCCGGCGAGGCGGAGCTGGTGAAGGCGGCGGCCGCCGCCGGTGTGAAAGTCTACGGAATGTCCGCCAGCTATATCGGCCCTCCGGGAGAGCATGAGCCCTCCACTGTGCTGCTGGGATATGCTAACCTGTCGGAGCAGGAGATCAGGCAGGGGACGGAGCTTTTAAACGAGACCTGGGATTAATAGCGTACTTATCATCGAGACAGAAAGGAATTTCATAGATGAATCGGAAAGAATGGATGATTGCAGGTGTGGTTGTCGCTGCGCTGCTGTTGCTGGCCCTCAGTTCAGGGGCCAACCGCCGGGCCGTCCCCGACCAGGCCGGCCCGGGGGAAATGGGCCGGGGAGTCCCGGCCCAGACTGCCTCTGAGGCCAGCCCCTCACAGGCGGAGGACGTGGTGCCGGAGGGACCGCAGCTGATGGCGGACCAGGAGGCCTTAATGAACCGGCTGGCAGAGGCCATGAAAGCTGGTGATAAAGTGAAGGCGGCCCGCATACTGTTGGATGATGAGGATATGTTCCGGCAGATATTCTATGAGACAATGGGCAGCGGCAGATACCTGTACGCTGAGGGTGGCCTGAGTCAGGAGCTGGAAGGCGTGGGGCTGGTGCTCACTGCCGGCGGAACCTGTTTCTACGGAGAATTCCGCGGTGGCAGGCCCCACGGAAGGTGCACGGCACTGCAGGCCGTGGAGCTTGACATGCCGCGCTACGATTTCGCTGAGGGATTGTGGGCAGACGGATATCTGGAAGGCCCCGGAATCCTGGGCTACCGCTACTTTGACGGCGCGCCGGAGGGCGAGGCATGGGAGGTAAAAAAAGAAGGCCGGTTCGTGAAGGATCAGATGAACGGCGAAATCATTTACTCCATCTCCAACCAGAATGGGGAGGCCGGGATCTGGAAAATGGATGTGGTAAACGGCGTTACCCAGCTGGATGGACGGTGGAAACCGGTGCCGGGCGAGGATAAGTACCAGCTGGCAGCCCAGAATGACACTGCCCGGGCTTACGTACTGACGCCGGGGGAGGCTGCCGAGGCGCGGTGGGTGAACCTGCTGGTATGGGAGATACGGTAAAAAAGCCGTCAGACGCCGGTTCCCCGGGCCTGACGGCCATGTATCCTGTGGTGTATTACAGTGTATCTTCCTCGATGGTGGCAGTCACCTTGCTGTCCTGTGCGGCCTCTGTTTCGGCGGCAGCCGGAGAAGGCTCAGCGCCTGAGACATCAGCCGGATCTTCAGCCATGGGCTGCTTCCAGACCGGAACGCTGACCGGCTCGGTGCGGGCGTAATCGTAGAGATCGTCCTCATCCACGTAATCTTCGTCCAGGAAGCCCTCATCCTCGTACAGATCATCCTCTTCGTCCTCATCCTCCCGTGCCTCGCTGTACTCGGCGCGCTTGGTCTTTACTGCGCTGATGGCGATGTTGGCGGTGTCAACGGCCGCGGATACCGCCTCATGGGCAGTGTCGGTCAGAATCACGCTGGCATCCTTTAACACATTCTTGGTGGCCTCCGCCATATCCTTGGCAGCCAGCTTGAACTCATCCTTGCTGGCGTGAAGAGAGATGTAGTTGCGGTCTGTCCTGCGCGGGTCCACGGTGTGACCCTCGTTCTCCTCATCAAACTCCTCGTCCCCGTCCTCAAACTCCCGGAAATCCTTCTCCAGTTCACTGTGAAATGTCTTGTAACGGAGGGCATAGGAGACACCGGCTGCTACGGCGCCGGTTACAGCAGCAAATGCAATAACTTTACCGAATCCCTTCTTTGCCATATTGAAAACCCCTTTCGATGTTGTGATATAGTATGCTTATTTACTGATGGCTTATTCATAATAGTATTATTGTAATACGAAAGCCAAAAAAAAGGAAGGGAATTGCAGGAAATTGTAAAAAAAAAATAAAATTCAAAGAAATTAGCACTCAACTCTTGACAGTGCTAATAACTGGTGTTATAACTTATGTTGTGAGTAAGTCAAGGGCTACAAACCCGAGAAAAGATAAAGAAAGCAGAACAGATTGCAAGGAGGAATTGACATGAAGTTAGTACCATTGTTTGACAAGGTAGTATTAAAGCAGTTAGTTGCAGAAGAGACCACTAAATCCGGCATCGTGCTTCCGGGCGCAGCCAAGGAAAAGCCACAGCAGGCAGAGGTTATCGCAGTGGGTCCGGGCGGAGTGATCGAAGGCAAGGAAGTGACCATGCAGGTTAAGACCGGCGACAAAGTTATTTATTCCAAATACTCCGGCACAGAGGTTGAGATCGAGGACGAGAAGTACGTAATTGTTAAACAGAGCGACATTCTGGCTGTTGTTGAATAATCCGCAATACATCATAAAATTCTATAGAGCATAAAAATTGGAGGTTGATGAATCATGGCAAAAAAGATTAAATATGGCGTAGAAGCCCGCAAAGCCCTGGAGGCCGGCGTTAATCAGTTAGCAGATACCGTACGTGTTACATTAGGACCGAAAGGACGCAACGTAGTTCTGGATAAGTCCTTCGGCGCTCCCTTAATCACCAACGACGGTGTAACCATCGCTAAGGAGATCGAGCTGGAAGACGCATTCGAGAACATGGGCGCACAGCTGATCAGGGAAGTTGCTTCCAAGACCAACGATGTGGCCGGAGACGGAACCACCACAGCAACCGTTCTGGCTCAGGCCATGGTAAACGGCGGAATGAAGAACCTGGCGGCAGGCGCCAACCCAATCGGACTGAGAAAGGGCATGAAGAAGGCTACAGACGCAGCTGTTGAGGCCATCCAGGAGATGAGCAAGCCCATCAGCGGCAAGGCTCAGATCGCCAGAGTAGCAGCTATCTCTGCCTCCGATGACGAGGTAGGCACAATGGTTGCTGACGCTATGGAGAAGGTTTCCAAGGACGGCGTTATCACCATCGAAGAATCCAAGACCATGAAGACCGAGCTGGATCTGGTAGAAGGAATGCAGTTCGACAGAGGATATGTTTCCGCTTACATGTGCACCGACATGGATAAGATGGAAGCCAATCTGGATGATCCCTATATCCTGATCACTGACAAGAAGATTGCCAATATTCAGGAGATCCTGCCCATCTTAGAGCAGGTTGTTAAGACCGGCGCAAGACTGCTGATCGTTGCTGAGGATGTGGAAGGCGAGGCGCTGACCACCCTGATCGTCAACAAACTGAGAGGCACATTCAACGTAGTAGCTGTGAAGGCTCCCGGCTACGGCGACAGAAGAAAAGAAATGCTGCAGGATATCGCAATCCTGACCGGCGGTAAAGTTATCTCCGAGGAAGTTGGCCTGGAATTAAAGGATGCCACCATGGATCTGTTAGGCCGTGCAAAATCCGTTAAAGTACAGAAGGAGAACACTATCATCGTTGACGGCTGCGGCGCGAAGGAAGACATTTCCAACAGAGTTGCCCAGATCCGCAAGCAGATCGAGGAGACCACCTCTGATTTCGACCGCGAGAAATTACAGGAGCGTCTGGCCAAACTGGCAGGCGGAGTTGCTGTAATCCGCGTTGGCGCAGCTACTGAGACCGAGATGAAGGAAGCCAAGCTCCGCATGGAGGACGCGCTGAACGCCACCAGAGCAGCTGTGGAAGAGGGCATTATCGCAGGCGGCGGCTCCGCTTATATCCACGCGGCAGGCCATGTATCCAAGGTTATTGAGACCCTGGAAGGCGATGAGAAGACCGGCGCACGCCTGATCCTTAAGGCTCTGGAGTCTCCTCTGTTCTTCATCGCAGCAAACGCAGGCCTGGAAGGTTCCGTAATTGTCAACAAAGTGAAAGAATCTCCAGCAGGCACCGGATTTGACGCATACAAAGAAGAGTATGTAGATATGATCGAAGCAGGCATTCTGGATCCTGCCAAGGTTACCAGAAGCGCGCTGCAGAACGCAACCAGTGTTGCATCCACCCTGTTGACAACTGAGTCCGTAGTTGCTAATATTAAAGAAGCAGCTCCTGCACCCGTAGGCGCACCGGACATGGGCGGAATGTACTAATTCGTAAGTTTAACAACACCATGCATGGACAGCGGCCCGGGAGCAGATTGGCTCTACCGGGCCGCTTTTTGGTCTATTTAAAGCTGCATTACACGAAAGAACAGGAGAAGGCACATGAATGAAGATGCATATGCAGAATGGCTGGTTAAGCGGAAAGATCCGCCCTATGCCATTCCTGTGAAAGTTCTTATGGTGATACTCTGTATCATTTCCGCTTACCTGGCACTGAACACCCTGGTGGGAGTCATCGTGCTGGCCCTGGCGGGGGCGGCTACCTACTTCGTATTCATCAATCTGAATGTGGAGTATGAATATCTGTTTGTGGAGGGCGATCTCTCCATTGACCGGATTCTGGCCCGTTCCAGACGGAAGAAACTGCTGGAATGTAAAAAAGAGGAGATTCAGATTGTGGCCCCTTCAGATTCCTATGTGCTGAAGGACTATGAGAAGGGCGGAATGAAGGTTACAGATTGTTCGTCAAGACAGGCAGGGGTGAAAACATACGCACTGATCTACCAGAGGGGTCCGGAGTGTATGAAGGTGATATTTGAACCCAATGACCGGGTATTACGGTCTATGCGGCACGCGATCCCCAGCAAAGTGGTGCGCTGAACGAATCGCATTATATAAGGAAGACTTAGCAAAAAAGGTCTGCAAGTGTTTTTACGGCTTATTAACGGCTGTAAGGCAATTGTAGACCTATTTTTTTTATTCCTTACGATAAATTACAAAAATCTTCAAATTAAATTTAGAAAATACTAGAAAATGTAACCAGATTGTAACCCCTTTTTGCTATAGTATATCTAGCATATTAAAATCATCAGAGTAGTAACAAAAAGTGAGAGGAGAAACGGTATGGAAAGAAAGACATCCAGGAGGCTTCTAAAGAAAAACAGTGCTCCGAAGAGATTGCTGGCTTTCCTGTTGGCAACAGCCATGATCCTGA
>URUZ01000069.1 GCA_900551225.1 uncultured Clostridium sp. | reverse complement strand
ACTGTGTTTGAATTTTGATTATTCAAACACACGTCAATCCTTTATTTTAAGAGGGTTTCCACTGTAATCTTCAGCTACCATTTAGAGCTGAAAATATAAGAAGTTACAAGAAATAAAAAATGCCCCAAACCCGCATGAATACTACATTCTTACGGTATTTAGGGCATTTATCTTTCACTCCGGATTATTATTTCGCATAATCTGTAACACGTGATTCACGGATTACATTTACTTTAATCTGACCCGGATACTCCAGCTCGTCCTCGATGCGTTTCGAAATGTCTCTGGCCAGCAATATCATGCCATCGTCATTGATCTGTTCCGGAACCACCATTATGCGAACCTCTCGGCCTGCCTGAATGGCAAATGACTTGTCCACTCCTTTGAAGGAGTTGGTGATATCTTCTAATTGTTTCAATCTGTTTGTATATGTTTCCAACGTCTCACGTCTTGCACCGGGTCTTGCGGCGGAAATAGTGTCCGCTGCCTGCACGATACAGGAGATCAGACTGGTTGGTTCAACATCGCCATGATGGGATTCCACTGCGTTCATCACAGTAGCTGACTCCTTGTACTTCTTGCAAAGCTCAGACCCCAGCTGCACATGTGTGCCTTCCATATCATGGTCAACGGATTTACCAATGTCATGTAATAAACCTGCACGCTTTGCCAAACGTACATCCAATCCAAGCTCAGATGCCAGAAGTCCTGACAGCTGTGCAACCTCAATCGAATGCTTTAATGCGTTTTGTCCATAACTTGTTCTGAATTTCATCTTACCAAGCAACTTAACCAGTTCGGGATGAATGCCATGGATGCCAACTTCGAGACAGGCTGCTTCGCCCTCTTCCCTCATGTTGTTCTCCACTTCTTTTTGTGCTTTTTCTACCATCTCTTCGATTCTGGCCGGATGAATCCGTCCGTCCACAATCAAACGTTCCAGCGCAATTCTGGCAACCTCCCTGCGGATGGGATCAAAACCGGACAGCACTACTGCCTCAGGTGTATCATCAATAATCAGTTCTACGCCTGTAAGTGTTTCAAGTGTGCGGATGTTTCGTCCTTCACGGCCAATGATACGGCCCTTCATCTCGTCATTGGGAAGCTGTACAACGGAAACGGTTGTCTCCGCAACATGATCTGCGGCGCAGCGCTGAATCGCTGTCACTACCAGATCTCTTGCCTTCTTGTCTGCTTCTTCCTTTGCCTTGTTTTCAAGTTCCTTAATTAATTTTGCTGTGTCATGTTTTACATCTTCTTCAACAGATTTTAAAAGATAGTCTTTTGCCTGATCGGAGGTTAGGCCGGATATCCGTTCCAGTTCCTGTATCCCTTGTTCATACTGGGCTTCAACTTCCGCGCTTCGCTTGCTCAGAACATTCTCTCTTCTGACAAGGTCAGCATCCTTCTTCTCCAGGGCATCTGCCTTTTTTTCAACGTTTTCTTCTTTGCTCAATACACGCTTTTCATAACGTTGAAGTTCCGCTCTTCTTTCCTTGGTTTCCTTTTCTAATTCATTCTTCGTCTTTAAGGATTCTTCCTTGGCTTCAAGGAGAGCTTCTCGCTTCTTTGTCTCTGCGGTTTTTAACGCTTCATCTATTATTTCCCTTGATTTTTCTTCCGCACTGCCGACTTTGCTGTCGTACTGCTTTCGTTCATAGGAACGGGCGGCCAACCAGGCTATAATAGCTGCAATTATCATTCCGATAATCATAAATGGTACTGATATCTGTGACACAGGAGCACCTCCTTATTTAATTTTCATTGTACAAACTACAACATATTAATTTTATACGTTTTCCATTATTGTGTCAAGTATATTCACCCTGTTTTCGTACAATTTCAGACAATATAAACAAAATCTGCGGGGTATAAGCGGTCCATATCCTAAGTTCGCTGCATAGTGGGTACTATATGCACACGAACTTAGGATACGGACTACTCATCCCCGCAGATTTCACCAAGCACCCGGCGGATGGCCTCAAAGGAGTATCCCTTCCGTCCCAGATAGCCATATAATTTGTACATTTCCTCTCTGGAGAGGCCCTGGGTATCTCCCACACGCTTTCGCACAAGGCGGCGGATGGTATCCTCCTCGTCCGGCGCGGCCTCCCTGATCGCCTCAGCCACCAGTTCCCCGTCCACGCCCTTCTGGCGCAGCTCATAGGCCAGCTGGCGCTTACTTTTCCTGGCGCCGCCATTCTCCACATAGCGCATGGCAAACGCCTGGTCGTCCACATAGTGGTACTTGGCCAGCAGGGCCACCGTCCTGTCAATCACGGGCTGAGGATAACCGTCGTCCTTCAGCTTCTGGCGTATCTGTCCCTCTGTCTTGTCCGAGGCCTTCAGCAGATACACACAGCGCTCCCTGGCCCTCTTGTTTAACACCTCTGTCTCAATCAGCCGGTAGGTGGCCTCCGGCAGGTCCCTGCCCTCCTCTATACCATACCGCCTGATCTCCCCTCTGTATAAAACAAAGGCAAAGCCTTCATCCACAAAGACTTTGCACTTTCGTTTATCCACAGGGGCGATGGAAGTCACAATCATGGTCTCCACCGCTCCTTTCTATCGTTTATTCCTCATCGTCTCCGCCTGGGATGAGCTTCAGGGAAGGCTGTACTTCCACCGCGCCCTCATGGGCCGGAGCCAGCTCGTACTTGGCCCGCACTTTCTCCTCAACCTCAGCGCAGATGTCTGGGTTGTCCACCAGATACTGCTTGGCATTCTCACGGCCCTGGCCGATCTTGGCGCCGTTGTAGGCGAACCAGGCTCCGCTCTTCTCCACAATATTCTCCTTGGCAGCCAGATCCAGGATATCGCCCTCCTTGGAAATGCCCTTGCCGAACATGATATCAAACTCAGCTTCCTTAAAGGGAGGCGCAATCTTGTTCTTCACAACCTTGACGCGGACACGGTTGCCGGTCACCTCTCCGCCCTGCTTCAGAGTCTCGATGCGGCGCACGTCCAGACGCACGGAGCTGTAGAACTTCAGCGCCCGGCCGCCGGTAGTGGTCTCAGGGCTGCCGAACATAACGCCTACCTTCTCACGCAGCTGGTTGATGAAGATAACCACACAGTTGGACTTGCTGATCACAGCGGTCAGCTTCCTCAGGGCCTGGGACATCAGGCGGGCCTGCAGGCCTACATGGGAATCACCCATGTCTCCGTCGATCTCAGCCTTGGGAACCAGAGCTGCAACAGAGTCCACAATCACGATGTCCACAGCGCCGGAACGCACCATGGTCTCAGTGATCTCCAGAGCCTGCTCGCCGTTGTCCGGCTGGGATATGTACAGATTGTCTATGTCAACGCCGATATTCTTGGCATATGCAGGGTCCAGCGCGTGCTCCGCGTCGATGAAGCCGGCGATACCGCCGCGCTTCTGAACCTCCGCCACCATATGCAGCGCCACAGTGGTCTTACCTGAGGACTCGGGTCCATAGACCTCGATGATCCTGCCCTTGGGAACTCCGCCCAGGCCCAGTGCAATGTCCAGGCTGATGGAACCGGTGGGAACAGTCTCTATGTTCATATTGGCTCTGGAATCGCCCAGCTTCATCACGGAGCCCTTGCCGTATGCCTTCTCAATCTGAGTCAGCGCTGCGTCTAACGCCTTCAGTTTATCTTCTTTATTCATATTGCGGTTGTTAACCATTACTTTCTCTTCCTTCGCCATAGCGCCCTCCAATGCGAACAAACGTTCTTTAATAGCTACATCATATTATAGTTCATGAAAAAAGTCAACTACTAATTTCAGGAATCCATGCCCCATCACCTCCTGTATTAAAACTAAAACCCGTGGAATTTAAGGCGATCAGCGCCCTGGAAAAACCATGAATACTGCCTGCGGAAAGAAGTCCGCGTGAAGTGTTTTAATGATAGCATAATTTAGTGAAGGATGCAAGAAATCCTTTATAGAGGACAGGGGGATAGTTCCCCCCGTCGGGATACTACCTGTGAACAGTGCCCCCCCGTCCCCCTGACAGCACATCATACAGCCGCGGCACATACCGCGTCATCAGCCGCGTCAGCCCATAGCTGGCTGCTGCGGTAAAGGCGGGCAGCAGCAGAAACAGGGCCAGGGCCGCCGCCGCACTGGATGGAAACAGTCTGGCTCCGGCCTTGTTCACCAGACGCACCAGTGCAAAGTGGATGGCGTACAGGAAAAAACTGTTCTTCATCCACCGTGGGGCCGCAGGAAGGGGCGCCAGGCTCACCGCCATCCAGGCCAGGGAAGCCATCACCAGGCGGATCAGCACCGTCTTAAGCGGATTGTTGTACAGCGGCAGTCCCGGGCGGCCCAGAAGCAGGGCAGCAGCCCCCAGAACGGTCAGAATCCCAGCTGGAACGACCCAGCCAGCGGCATTTCCCGATTCGGCAAAACGGCCCTCCTTCTGGCGGTGCAGGGCGGCCCAGGCGGCAGCGCTGTAGTATAGAAGGGCATCCGCATTGAGCTGTGGGAAGCTCCACCCCTTCCATATGAAGAACATCAGAAAAGCGGCCACGGCCAGAGCGGTGGCATTGCTGCGCATCAGGGACCAGATCACCGGGGCCAGCGCTATGAGCAGCACCAGCTGGTACAAATACCAGAACACCGGATTATACTGGAAGAATACCACGGCCCGGACCAGCTGCTCCCCATTAAAAGGTACGGGGGACTTCCCCACCAGCCTGGTTATAGCAGGAATCCTGGTGGCGCAGACATACCCCATATAATAGAGGAAATTCCACAGCAAAAAAGGAACCAGCACACTGTGAACGCGGGACTTCCACTTGGAAGCAAGCTTCTCCCAGCCAAACTTCCGGTAGAACAGATAGGCAGATACCATGAAGAATCCCGGCACGGCCATCTGGCCAAGGGTTTCTCCCAGCACCTTCTCTATCCGGTCCACCGGCACAGCCATGCCGGACAGCCCCAGAAACAGCTCCGCGTTGTATGAGTGGACCCACACTACAAGCATACTGAATAAAAATGTGATCCAGTATACCCTGCCGCGAAACTGTTCTTCGTTCATAGGTCTGATTCCTTTCGGTCAAATCTTACTCGCTGACGCCTCTGTACTTTGCCAGCAGCTTGTTGATCCTGTTGGTGGGTGTCAGCAGATCGCTCAGTGATGCATCGTGGTTTAAGTTATCGATGATCAGGGCGATGTATTTGCTCATATCCACGTTGATATAATACGGTCTGGACAGCAGCTCCGGGGTCTGATACACCAGGTTGGTGGTCAGAATCCGGTCAATGAAGCCGTTCTGGTAGTATTCGTCAAAGCGGGCCAGGCCGTTGGTGAACAGGCCGAAGGTGGCGCATACGAACACCTTTCTGGCTTTCCTGCGTTTTAACTCCTTGGCCACATCCTGAACGCTCTCGCCGGATGAGATCATGTCGTCAATAATCAGGACGTCCTTGCCCTCCACGCTGGAACCCAGGAACTCATGGGCCACAATCGGATTGCGTCCGCCCACGATCTTGGTGTAGTCCCGGCGTTTGTAAAACATTCCCATATCCAGTCCCAGCATGTTGGCAAAGTACACGGCGCGGCCGGTTCCGCCTTCATCAGGGCTGATGACCATCATGTGGTCGCTGTCAATCTGAAGGTCGGTCTCCACCTTCAGCAGGTATTTTAAAAACTGGTAGATGGGCTGAACGGTCTCAAACCCCTTCAAGGGGATGGCGTTCTGTACCCTGGGATCATGGGCATCGAAGGTGATGATGTTCTCCACTCCCATATTCACCAGCTCCTGAAGGGCCAGGGCGCAGTCCAGGGACTCACGGCTGGAGCGCTTGTGCTGTCTGCTCTCATACAGGAACGGCATAATCACATTGATCCGGCGGGCCTTGCCTGCGGCTGCCGCGATGATGCGCTTTAAATCCTGAAAATGATCGTCCGGTGACATATGGTTAATCATGCCGCAGAGGGAGTAGGTCAGGCTGTGGTTGCACACATCCACCATAATATACAGATCATCGCCTCTGACAGACTCCTCCACAATTCCTTTTCCCTCGCCGGAACCGAACCGGGGTGTTTTGGCGTTGATAATGTAGGTCCCTCTCTGGTAACCGGAAAATGCAATGGTGGACTTGTGCTCGCTCTCGCGCTCATGTCTCCAACCCACCAGATACTTGTCCACCTTTTCACCCAGCTCAGAAATACTCTTAAGCGGGATTAACCCCAGCGGTCCTACCGGTATTGTCTCAATGATCTTTTCCTCGTACAGCATGTTCTTTTTCCCTCCTGTTTGTTGTGAACATATCATTTATACCTCATGGGTCCGCTTTCGTCAAGCGGTTCCTGGGCTTTTATCTTTTCAGCTAACCTTTCAGCAGGCGGATGTCGCCGCCGTACAGCGGAATCACGGTATAGCCGCTCATCAGGCGGGAGGTGACCCGGTCCGTGTAGCTGTCCCGCAGCATGGCCACCGACAGATTGGTGGAAATGATGGTGGAACGCTTCATGTTCATACGCTCGTTGACACAGTAAAACAGCTGTGAGGAAGTAAAGCTGTTGTTCAGCTCCGTTCCCAGATCGTCGATGATCAGCAGGTCACAGTCCAGAATATAGCGGTACATGTCCTTCATCTCATCCTCGGGCTGGTAGTCGAATTTATTCCGCGAAAATACCTCGAACAGGTCTGAGGCGGACAGATAGATCACCGAATAGTACCGTTCCATCAGCGCGCTGGCAATACAGTTGGTCAGGAACGTCTTGCCAACCCCCGTACTGCCGGTAAACAGCAGGTTCTCATGCTTAGTGCCGAAGCTGTCCACAAAGTCATGGCACCATGATACAACCTGGCGCATATAGCCCGCATTGGTCATGGCGATCTGCGGGATCACCGTCTGGTCGTCATAGTATTCAAATGACAGGGCGGCAAAATTCTCCCGGCCCAGCACAGCGTCCAGATTGGACTGGGCGTAGAGCAGCTTCATCTGGCCCTGCAGGAAGCAGTGGCATTTGCGGCCGTTAATCAGCCCTGTATCCTGACAGTCATTGCAGCGGTACTGCATGTCCAGAACGTTGTCCGGGAACCCGGCCGCGCGGATCAGCAGCGCCTTCTGTTCCTTCAGGTCCTTCAGATCCGCTCTCAACTGCTCCAGCGCCCCCTGATCGCCCTCCAGAAGCTTTTTGGCGCAGGCCACGGACCGGCCTGCAATCTCCGACTCCAACTCCAGGACTGCCGGGACCCTCTGGTATACCTGCTCCCGCCGTTCCTCCAGCCGGTGGCGGTTCTCGATCTGCTGTCTTCCATATTCCCGCATAATTGCGTCATACTGGGAATTGCTCAATGCCATGTCTGTTCTCCTTACTGCTGCTGTCCCACCCGCTCTTTCAGCTGCTTCAACACAAGGGCGTCGTAATCAGTGTCCCTCTGTTTGAAGTTATGGAACTGGTTGTTGGATTTGCGCCTGCCGCTGTCCTGGGACTGGCCGTACTTGGGCTGGCCCTGTTCCGCCGCTCCGCCACCCTGGCTCTTTATTTTCACCCGCTTTTCATCCAGGGCTTCCACATCAGCCTTGGTGCGGACACCCGCCTGTTTCCAGTCGGAGAGAATCTTGTCCGCATACTGAAAGCTGGGGTTATGGATAGACGCAATGGTCCGGTTGCAGGCCATGAGCACGATCTCCCGGTCAAAACCATAGTCCTTAAACCAGCGGCGGATGGTCTGCTGCTCCGAAGTGCCCGGGCGTCTGTCCCCCAGGCCAAATGCCTTCATCACGCTGAATGCGTCGCTGTTGAAGGCTTCGGTGTACTCTTTGGCCTCCTCCGGCGTCTTAAAGCCCTGCTTGTGCCAGTTGATGGCCACTGTCTCCATGTAACGGATGCTCACGTGGCCGTTCTGGACACAGTATTCCACCAGGTATTCCAGCAGCTCCGGGCTGAACTTTAAACCGTCATAGAGATAGGCAAACACCTGGCAGTCTCTGGGCGTAAATACTTTGTTCATGTACTTCTGGGCAATGTAAAGAAGCTGGGCAAACTCCTCATCCCCGGACAGGCGGTTCACCTGCTCGGCAGAGTATACAGGCCCGGGCTCCCGGGCGGCTGCCGACTCCTGCGCAGGAGCCGCTGCCCGGGTGTTAACCGGATTCGGCTGGGTGGGCGCAGCCGGTATGGCGCCCGCCCGTTCCGCCGGAACCCGGGCGGCGTGACCGGAAACTCCGGCTGCAGCTCCATGCTCCGTAAATCCGCCTGCAGCTCCATGTCCCGCGGCCCCGTCCGCGGCTCCATGCTCCGTAAATCCGCCCGCAGCTCCATGTCCCGCAAACCCGTCCGCGGCCCCATGCTCCGTAAATCCGCCCGCGGCTGAGCGGCTGGCGAATCCGCCTGCAATACCATATCCACTAACCCCGGCCGTCTCGCGCTCCACGCCTCCGTCCGCCGCTGCGCGCCGGCCTCCCCCTAAGGTCATAACCGACTCGCCGGACAGTCCGCTGGCAGACACGGGCACGGTAAATCCGCCGGTCCCAGGCTCCGGCGCCATGTCCGCCTCAGGCTGTGGGAGGCTCTCCTCACGGCTGAGAACGCCTGCCTTCTCCCAGTAGGTCAAAGCCCTGCGGACATCGGACTCCGTATGGTTTAAGGCGTCGGCGATCATCTCCTGGCTGAGCGCCTCCCCGCGATGGCGCAGAATATACAGATATACCTTCACATACTCCCCATTGGCCGCTGCCATATAATGGTCAATAAAATCATCCGCTACCACGGTAACGGGGATATTCCATTTATCCTTCATCTGAAACGTCATCTCTTCCACCTCTTAATAAGCTGTTCACATCATAACACATCCACCGGGAAAAGAAAATAGGCCCAGTTATGCACACATTGGCTTGTGGATATTGTGGATAATGTGGATATTTAGAGGATAACGCTCGTTTTTTGAAGCACGCATCCCCGGAAACCCTATATAAATCCAAGTTTTTCGAAATCGTCCGACATTTTTTTATGTAAATCGCGGAATCCACATCCCTTCTTTACATAAAATGTTGACAACTCTGTGGATAATGTGGATAACTAGATCCCAAGCAGCTTTTCTCCCACTTTTACTATGTCTCCGGCGCCCATAGTTATCAACATATCACCGTTAATACAATTTTCGAGAATAAAAGTTTCCACCTCGTCAAAAGAGGGAATATAGTGGGCTTTCGTTCCCAGTTCCTGTATTTTCTTCACAATATCCTTGGAGCTCACGCCAAGGGTGTCTGTCTCCCTCGCTGCATAAATATCCGTCAGGATCACCTCATCGGCCGCTGCCAGCGTCTCTGCAAACTGATCCAGAAACGCCTTGGTGCGGGTGTAGGTGTGGGGCTGGAACACGCACCACAGCCTCCTGTGGGGATAGTTCTTAGCCGCGGACAAGGTTGCCCGGATCTCCTGGGGATGGTGGGCGTAATCATCGATCACTGTGACCCCGCCGATCTCGCCCTTCTTCTCAAACCTCCGGTCCGTGCCCGTAAATGCCTTCAGCCCGGCCATAATGGCATCAAAGCCCACGCCCAGCTCCATCACGGCCGCAATAGCAGCCAGGGAATTATATACATTGTGTTCACCGGTCACGCCAAGGGTAATCCTGTTAACAATCTCCCCCTGGATCACCAGATCATAGGACGGCCTTGCATACTCATCGTATGTAATATTCCTGGCCGAATACTCACTGTCATCCTCAACGCCGAAGGTAACCACCCTGCAGGCGAGGCCTTTGGTAATTTCTTCCAAATTCTCAATTGTGCTGTTTACCACCAGCAGCCCCTTGGCCGGAAGCTTCTCGGCGAAGAGACGGAAGGAGTGGCGGATATCGCTTAAATCCTTAAAAAAGTCCAGATGGTCCTCCTCCACATTCAGAATCACTTCCAGAGTGGGGAAAAAGGACAGGAAGCTGTTGGTATACTCGCAGGCTTCGGTGACAAACAGCTCTGAGCTGCCCACCCGGATATTGCCGCCTATATCCTTTAGAATACCACCCACAGAGATCGTCGGGTCCATATCCCCCGCCATCAGAATATCCGCCACCATGGAGGTGGTCGTGGTCTTTCCATGGGTGCCGGAGATGGCTACCGCCTGCTTATAATTGCGCATGATCTCCCCCAGCAGCTGGGCCCTGGTAAGCATGGGAATCTCCTTCTCCACCACTGCCATAAACTCCGGATTGTCCTCATGGATAGCCGCGGTATACACCACCACGTCAATCCCCGGTTCCTGCTCAATGTTGGCCGCCCTCTGCCCATAATACACCCGGGCGCCCAGAGCGGACAGATGGTCCGTGAGACTGGTCTCATGGGCATCTGAGCCGGAGACCGTGAAGCCCTCCTTCAGCAGGACCTCTGCCAGGCCGCTCATGCTGATGCCTCCAATTCCGATAAAATGCACGTGTGCATGTTTGCTAAAATCTATCTGATACATATCTGATATCCTTTCCCTGCGCCGGTACCCCTTTCCTTTTTCCGGAAGAATTACGCGGGCATATTATTATAGTATGTTGCAGTTTTCTCTTTTGCTTGCGCCTCGGTGCGTGATTGACAATTGCCTGCCGTCAGAAGGGCGTCCCACTTTGCGGGAGATTGTATCCCGATGAAGGGGAAGAAGCGGGTCCTGCGGGCGCATCTACGCCTATTATATCAAAAAACGCCATAAAATCTATAGAAAAAATGGAGAATTCCCATGACGGGAATCCTCCGGTTTCGACCTTATTGTTTATTTAATTGGAAATGATTGTTAGATTATGCAGAAACAAGTCTCCGCCCCACGTATCAGGGAGTGTTCACAGTTAACACCGGCCCCGGCCACTGCCGGTATATTAATCCGGCCATCCTTTAAATACAGGCAGCCGTCCATCAGATCATTGGCCTGTTCAAAGCCCTCCTTGCTCTCCTGGTACATCCCTATATTGGCAGCGAAGGAAGCAAGGTGCATGATATACACAAAACCAAAACCGTCCGAAACATGGGGTGTCACAGTCATACCCGCGTGTTCCGCCATGCGGGCCACTCTGGCAGTGCGGATCATTCCTCCGTTATAGAGTATATCCGGCTGCAGCACATCAGCTCCGTGGTTCTCAATCAGCCACATAAAGCGCCTCAGGCTGGTCTCCTGCTCGCCGAATGCCAGAGGGATATCCAGCCTGTCCGCTGTCTTTCTGGTCCCCTCCAAATCGTCAAAGGGACAGGGTTCCTCATAAAAATATGCGTTGATATCCTCCAGCATCCGCCCATAGCGAACAGCTGTCTCTAAATCATAGGAACCATTCCCATCCGCGTGTATGACCATCTCGCTGCCAAAGAAATCCCTGGCCTTATAGATCAACTGCTCACTTCGCCCTTCCATGGAATCCTGGTTGTGGCTCATACGGCCCCCAATTTTAAATTTAACAGCCCTGGCTCCTGTTTGGGCAACCCGTTCTGCCAAAATCTCCAGTTCTTCATCAGCCGTGGTCCCCCTATTTCCACTGGCAATATAAATGTTGACATCATCCTTTTTCCGCTCCCCAAACAGCCGGCCCAGTGGAATGTGCTCAGCCTTTGCCAGCAGGTCCAGAATACTCAGCTCCAAAGATCCAAGGGCGATATAATAAGGCAGTCCTGCCAATTTATAGTTGCTTTTATAAACATAGATCTCGTCGATCAGTGTCTCTATTTTCCGGGCGTCTTTTCCTATGAAGTACGGCGCAATCAGCTTCTCCAATATGGGATAAGAATATTCAAGGCGCTTATTGGAGACACAGATTCCCACCAGGCCACACTTTGACGTGGTCCGGACAATCAGCGCCCCTTCGCACCTAAGCATTTCAATCCGCTGAATCCAAATTGGGCAATCTGACTGAAAGGGCTTTAAAACAGGAGTTTGGCTGATCTGAAGCAGCTCTCCTCTCCCCGGTTTCAGATAAGGTTTAAAATCCTGATGTATCTGGTACGTGATAATTCCCCCCTTTTCCGGCTACAGCCGCACGCAATTATTAAGACGCGTGATCTCTTCCAGTCTCTGGAAGGGGTCGATTTCCACCGTATAGCCCCTGAGATCCGGAATATCATACACATTAAAAATAATCTCCCAGGTTCTGGGATATAAATCCGCTGGAGCCTCCAGCGGCGGCACGTCCGCCAGCCTGACGATTTCACCTGCAGGATTGCGAAGCGCAATTTGAGCAGCCGGAGTATCTACATGGCCCAGGGAATGCACCTTCACGTTCAGCCCATGGGCATACTGCCTGATATCCTCACTGCTGATGCCTAAGTCGCACCGGTTCTCTACCGGTTCTCCCGCTTCCACAAGCTCCATGTTCAGAACACACGTTTGTCCCGCAGGCAGGCAGATGAGAATGGATTCTCCCCTCGCCCACAAACGCTGGCCGGAAGCCAGCATCTGCTCCGGGACATCATCGTCATTATCATCGATACCCAGATCATATTTCCACAGACCTCCGGTCATCTCTCCCCCAATCAGGTCTGCCTTGACATCAGAACTGCTGATGTTGCAGATAATCAGTTTCAACCTGTGATCCAGCGCCACAGGAGATAATACTGCGATGCGCTCATCGTCATTTTCCCGCTCGAAGCGCCATGCTACCCGATTTCTGGGATACACCACATACCGCCGTTCATAGCCAATTCCCGCCAGACGGTCATACTGGATCTCCTGGTATTTAAGCTCCACACGGTCAATCCACGGGGAACCCTCAGTATTGTAATACTCCCTGATTCCCGCTTCATAGCTGCGTCTGTCGTATTCCTCTGCTACTGCCTTTTTGTCAATGTGAGCGGCGCTTTCCTCATAAAACTCGTTCATGCGGTTTACATATGAAATGTCGATCTTTTTATGTTTCTCCGCCAGAATATCATAATACTTCTGTTCCTTGCTCAAACGGTATGCCGGATACAGTGTAAACAAATCGCCTCGGGAACGGTTGGCGTGATACGGTTTGGAGGCGCAGTCATCCGTATAGCGGATATGGCTGTAAATAATTTTTTCTTCCGGGTTATAGTGGGCGCACAATCCATCGGCCAACTCCATCAGAAGCTGCATAACCTTGGAGTTCCTATTGAATCTGGCCAAGTACCAACTAGGACAGAGGGCCAGCCCGCTCAGCGATGATTGGTATCCCCACGGCTCCTCCACCGCCATCTTTGAGCCATTAAAATAACTGCTTTTAAAATGCCGATGCCCGGCAGAGTTGATTCCCGTAAGCCAGAAGCCGGCCCGTGCATTCTCCATGGCCCGCTCCAGGAATTTGGGGTTTCCATAGTCAGCCATGCAGCACTGTGCCAGTGATATAATCCCCTCCTCTGCACTGTGAAGCTCGTCTGCCTGAATCGAACACAGGCCGTTTGTAAACATTCCCTGGCTGTAGAATGCGTCGTTACAACGCTCCAGGGATTTCAGCACTTTATCAGGACTGCAGCCCATCAGGATCAGACCCACCCAGCAGGAGGTAAAGTCTCCATCGTCCGAGAGCCCGCCTCCGAACTCTCCATTGTCAATCTGGCGGCGGTCAATGTACCAGTTGATTACATATTTATATTTCTTTAAAAATTCAATTTGTTTAAATGCCCAGGCGGGAATCCCATGGGGCACTGGAGCTGTGTGATAATTGGGCCGGTACTCCTGTCCCTCCTGCTGCTCTCCCGGAGACTTGATAGCCACATGGGTACTTTTTCCATTTACCAGCAGAAAATGCTCATACTGGTAATACTGGCCCGGCATGTGTTCAGGGTCCACCTTCATCAGATCCTTCACATCGCGGTCAAAACGGTTAAACATATTGTAGACCTGCTTGTTAGGAGCTTCCTCTACCAAATGGCCGTACAGGTCCCGGATCTGTGTAAATCGGTCCGCACAGTGTTCTGACCTGGCCGCCTCCCGGCTTTTGTAAACCAACGTAAACTTCCATTCCAGCAGATCCTTCAGACAGAATTCATAGCTGTCACAGGCCACTGTTATGTAAAGGCAGCGGTTCTCAGGCAGTATCCTGTCCCGGGTATCCATCCACAGACGGGTGCCATTTCCATTAACCCGGAATGTAAACTGTATCAGGTTCCGGTAATACCATAGCGGGTCTTTGATCTGGATGGAGAAACTTATCCCTCCGCACGCTCCACCAGCCGGGATCATCACCTCTACACCATCCAGGCCCTCAGCTTCATCTATGTCATATGGAATCATCACCTGGTAAAATGGGACGTGTCCCTGGGGGAGCATTTCATCTCCGGCACCCTTCCGGGCGATATCCCCGGCAGTTTCCCCGGCAGTTTTCTCTGCAGTCTCCCCGGCGGTTTCCCCGGCAGTCAACTCTGCAGTCTCCTCTGCGGTTTCCCCGGCAGTTACGATATGTCGCTCCTCCGGCAGGAACCGCCCGCAGATAAAGTCCGCAAGTTCCTGTTCCCGCTCTGACAGTGGAGATTTCACACTCCTTAAAAAGTAGCTCTTTTTCCCCACCCCGGCAGGCGCCTCGCCGTTTCCCACATTCAGCAGGGAGAAGTCACCTATAGGTTCCTCCGCCTGTTGGTTGGTGAAGCGCAGCTGTCCGCCAAAATGAGGCTCGATTTGATGGACTGTCCGGTCCTGCTCAAAGGTTCTCTCAAACAACGTTTCACAGGTACAGGCGCTGTTGCCCTGATCCAGATACTCCACTTTGCCCTGTGCTGAACCTGAGATCTCAATCCAGTTGTAGGCTTCCTGGGGCGCTGTAAAAACAATGGATTTGCCCGATAGGGAGTAACAGTCCCAGTCCGGCAGCTGAAAATAGTCGTTCCGCCCCTTCAGCCTGGAGCGATTGTGTACGCCTGGCCATGTTGTCTCCCGGATTCCGTCGCAGGCCTTCCAATACCACCGTTTCAAATCATAGGCCTCGTGGATCTCTGCTTTTTTTACACTGGCCACGGTGCCTATATAGGGCGGCGGCGTATCAAAGCCGTGCTGCTGTCTCCATCCCCGGCTCCCAGCTTCCACTCTTTCGTGCCCGCATTTTTCCACTTCCCAGATACCACCGTCGCTTCCCACATTTCTGGGGCACTGGCACCGGCTCAGCCGCCGGATATTTTCATCCGAAAGCATCCGGTCATAGATTACGATCTCCTTGATATCTCCACCCCGGATAAAGTTGAAATCATTGATCACCCGCCAGTTGGATACCGAACGGCTGTGCGGGCCAAACTGATCCAGACCTGTGTCATAGATAGCAGGCCGTATCTCCTCAGCCACAAACATCCCATTGACATAAAACCGGATTCCGTAATCCTGATCCCAGCTAACAGCCAGATGGGTCCACTGCCTGGGAGGCGGGAAGGGATCTACCCGCCAGCTCACACGGGCTCTGGACAGATTAATATCAGTGACCATGGCGTCAAATCCATGTCCGTTATAATCAATCCTAAGCCAGGTGGCATCCCAACTGCTGTGGTCCGCGAATCCTACCCTGAACAGCGGGAATTCCGTGGGCCCCACAGGGTAACGCGATTTCCAGAAAAAGGAGAGAGTCCCTCGCTTTGCATAGATATTGTGGGGGGCTTTCCAAGCCAGGGCCTGGTGGTCTCCGCATTCAATAGCATTTCCACCTTCCCCGTCATCCACAACAGACACTTCTTTGCAGAAAGCAGGGTCCGGGCAGCCCTTGGAAAAATCAGCTGCCAGGCCCTCTCCTGATACATAAAACAACAGTCCCTCTTTTTCGGCGAATATCATGTTTTCCCTCCATGAAATCAGTTGTTCCTACTTATTTATAGAAGTTGTCGTAACATTTCTGGAAATCTTTTGCCCACATATCCAGGAATTCCTGGGCTGTGGCCTCCCCTGTCATGACAAACTGCATCTCTGTAATCATATCCTTATAAACCTCTTCTTTACCTGTGATCCACGGATAGTAATCATAAAATTGCACGTTGGGATTCTGCAACTGCTCTGCGGCCAGCTTGTACCAAGGCTTCTCCTCAATCCACGCAGCTGTCTCCAGCACCTCCCCATCCACTGGAACCAATCCATATAATTCACAGTAGCGGCTGATGGAATCGCCGGTTACCAGATAGGCCGCAAGGTCAAATGCTTCCTGGGGATACTTACAGGTCTTGGCAATGCAGAGACCTGCCTCCTGCTGCAGCTGGGTTACATTGATGCCCTGGTCATTGGTGGGCAGAGGGACTGCCTCAAACTTGGTCATATCATTATTAAAAGCCTTCATATGGTCTTCCGCAGATCCAAGGTTATGGATGATGATTCCGGCTGAGCCTGAGTCAAATGCAGCCGACAGTTCCGTCCAATCGTAGTTGATGTCCCCCTCCGCAGTGTATTTCCCATACATTCCTAAATACCGCTCCACGAACTCTGCATTTTTGGGGTCATTGATGGTGCACTTACCATTTTCATCAAACACAGACATAACTCCGGAATATGAGTACATCATCCGTTCAAGAAATTTAGACCCGCCTGAGCCTCCGCGGATGGCAATGCCATATCTTCCCTGCTCTTTATCTGTCATCTTTTCCGCTGCTTCAAACAAATGATCCCAAGTGTCCACAGAAGTCCCGGTCTCCTTCAGCCAGTCGCTTCTCACCCACAGACAGTAAAATGCGGTTCCCAAGGGCAAATACCAGAGCTGCTCTTTCCCGGTTACATCCGACTTTCTCACATCTGCCACAGAGGCTGGAAGAAGCCTTTCCTTCTCCGCCCATTGGTCAAAATAGGGGTCCAGGGGAATGATATATTCGCCATTGATATATGTGGTAATGTCAGGCCCGCTGGAGAAATAAATATCAGGTCCCTGGCCCGCCTCAAATGCCACCTGCACCTTGTCGGTAGCTTTGTTGGGCAACGCGGTCACCTGCACGTCAATCTCAGGATGCTCCGCCGTATAGGCCGCTATTGTCTGGTTCAGATAATCTTCCCTTTCAGGCGTAGAAAAATCCAGCCACAGTGTAATTTTCTTTTTTCCTGTCTTTCCGGCGCTATTTTCATTTTCCGCCTTTTCCTGTTTCTGCGTCTCCCCTCCGGAAGCCGGCGCGCTGTTTCCCCCACTACAGCCTGTCAGCCCTGCCAATGATATAGATAAACCCACTGCCACTACTTGTCTCCATAATTTATTCATGAAATCTTCTCCCTTCCTTTCATATATTAATTTAATTGCTACCCCTTCACCGCGCCTGCATTTAACCCTGACACCAAATGCTTCTGCACATATGCAAACAATAGAATTGGTGGTATCAGCGCAATAATGCAGCCCGCCGCCAGAGAGGCATAGTCCGTGCTGAATTCTCCTACCAGATATTTCAGTCCCACCGATATTGGGAATTTCTTCGAATCGGTCAACA
>URUZ01000068.1 GCA_900551225.1 uncultured Clostridium sp. | reverse complement strand
GCCGGGTTTGGGATCAGGGAAATTGTGAAACCGGTGCAGAAGCTGTTTCTCCCGTCATCTCTGATCGGCGGGCTGCTGTTGCTGGCATTGGGCCAGCAGGCGCTGGGCCTTATCCGGGTCCCGGAGAGCTTTGGCTCAATGCCCCAGGTGCTGATTGATGTTGTGATGGCCTCCCTTGTGTTTGGAGTCAGCTTTAACCGTGAGAAAATCAGTTCTTATCTGGACTACTCCTGTGTGACGATGGCTTCCTATGGAATGCAGATGTGCCTGGGCGTGGGTCTGGGTGCCCTGCTTTCCAAGGTCTGGAAGGGACTGCCCGCAGGATGGGGCGTCATGGGCGTATTCTCCTTTCACGGCGGCCACGGGACTGCGGCGGCAGCTGCGGCCTCCTTTGAAAAGCTGGGAGTGGAAGGAAACATGGCGGTCGGGATGGTGCTTTCCACCCTGGGACTGATCAGCGCCATGGTTGTGGGGATGGCCATGGTCAACTTTGGAATCAGAAGGGGCTGGGGTACATATGTGAAGGAGCCGCAGAAGCAGCCTGCGTTTTTCTACGGAGGCAGCCTGCCGCCGGACAAACGCATGGCGGCAGGGCACACGGTGACCACCTCCATCAGTATCAACCATCTGGCTCTTCAGGTATCGTGGCTTCTGGCCGCACTGTTCTGCGGAAGGAAAATCTTCGGCGTTCTCGGCAATTATTTTACATTTATCCACGTTCTGCCCAGCGTGCTTCACGGTGTGTTTGGCGGCGCAATCCTGTGGAATCTATTAAAATTAACTAAATTAGACAGATTTGTGGATTTAAAGACAATCAAGCTGGTCAGCGGGTTTGTACTGGAGATCGTAATCTTTACTGCGATGGCCACCCTGAACCTGGAATTTGTATCGACCTACATTGTTCCGGTGCTGATTTACACCGTGATACTCTGCGGGCTGAGCGTGCCGCTGATTTATTACCTGGCATACCGGTTCTGCAAAGAGGAGTGGTTTGAAAAAGCCTGTATGGCATTTGGCGCGGCATCCGGGAACACATCGACGGGACTTGCCCTGGTACGCGCCGTAGACCCGGATTCCCAATCAGGAGCGGGAGACACGCATGGTGTATATTCCACGATTATGTCCTGGAAGGATATCTTTGTAGGCCTGGCGCCGGTGTGGCTGATGGGGGGGATATCGCTGACAATGGGAGCCGGTCTTGCCATCCTTGCAGGCTTCCTGATCATCGGCTTTGTATTTTTTAACAGAAGGAAATAAGTGGAGGATAGTATGGATAAGAAACGGCTTTTCAAAATGCTGCTGATTGCGGCAGTCATTATAGGCATCTGGAATATGCCGGCGCCGGCGGGACTGGAGGCGGAGACCTGGCATATTGTGGCATTGTATCTGGGGCTGCTGCTGGGGTTGGTCATCAAACCGTTTTCTGAGCCGGTTATTACGCTCATTATCATCGGAATCGTGGCAATGTTCATGGACACGTCCATTCTGCTGAGAGGCTATGGCAATAATATGGCGTGGTTTATCGCCATGGTAACAATTGTATGTACGGCGTTTGTCAAGACCGGGCTGGGAAAGCGGATTGCCTACAACCTGCTTCTGAGAGCGGGCAAATCAACGCTGGGGCTGGGCTATATCATGGTATTTACGGATCTGGTCCTCAGCCCTGCCACTGGATCGAACTCATCAAGAACCAGCATCATTTACCCGATATTCCAGAATATCGCGGAGGGAACCGGTTCTACGGCAGGCAATCACCCGCGGCGTCTTGGCGCATATCTGACGGTGCTGATGTACGCCAGTTCACAGGGAACCTCGGCCTTGTTTCTGACCGGTATGGCGACCAATGCGATCACGGTTTCCCTGATCACGGAAATGCTTGGAATCTCCCTGACCTGGGGAACCTGGTTTCTGGCCTCGGTGGTACCGGTCGGTCTGTTCCTGCTTCTGGCTCCCCTTGTCATCTATAAAATATATCCGCCGGAGCTGAAATCCCTGGATGATATCAAGCCGATGGCTGAGAAAGGGCTGAAGGAGCTGGGCGCGGTTTCCTCATCGGAGAAGAAACTGTTCGTGCTGTTTCTGCTGGCTATTCTGGGCTGGATGATTGGCCCGAAGCTGCCTGTTGTTAACTTAAGCATGCAGGTGGTGGGTTTTGTATTTCTGGCCCTGGTGCTTCTCTTAAATGTGCTGGACTGGAATGATGTGATGGCAGCCAAGGGGGCGTGGAGTATCTTTATCTGGTACGGGGCATTTTACGGCATCGCCTCGGCACTGTCCGCCGCAGGTTTTTATACCTGGCTGGCAGACATTCTGGGCACGGTGATGAACCTGTCCCAGGTGAACGGTATGGCGGTGACGGTGATCCTTGTATTGGTAAGTCTGGCTGTCCGGTACTTTTTCGTATCCAACAGCGCGTTTGTGGCGTCCTTCTATCCGGTATTATTTACCCTTGCCGCCAATACAAGGGCGAATCAGATGGTGATCGGACTGCTGCTTGCCTTCTTCGCCAGCTTCGGCGCGCTGCTGACACACTATGGAAATGGAGCCGGGCTGATCGCCTTTGCTTCTGATTATGTTCCGCAGAAGGATTTCTGGCGGGTTGGCACGATTATGGTAGCCATGGCACTTGTGATATTCTTTGTCATCGGACTGCCCTACTGGAAAATGATCGGTCTCTGGTAAATGCATGGGAGGGTATAACAATGTTGGATCTGCTGATTAAAAACGGTCATGTGATTGACCCTGCAAACAAGATGGATGAGGTCAGGAATATCGCGGTGTACAATGGTGAAATCACCAGGTATGAGGCGGGTGAGCCGGCGAAGCATGTGATAGACGGAGCCGGTAAATATGTGTTCCCGGGATTGATTGACGCCCACGCACACATGTTCCAGGAGGGGACGGAGATCGGCATCTATCCGGATGTGGCATATCTGCCCACCGGCGTTACCGCGGCGATTGATTTCTCCGCCGGCGTGGCGAACTATCCGCTGTTCCGCTCCGCGGTCATTGCGAGAAGCAGGGTGACGATCAAGAGCTTTCTGCAGGTGTGTTCCGCGGGGCTGACCACAACCAGCTACCACGAGTGCATCGATCCGAAGTATTTCAACCCGGAGAAGATCGACCGGATCTTCCACGAGAATGAGGACAACATTCTGGGGCTGAAGATCCGCCAGAGCGAGGAACTGGCCGGGGGACTTGGAATCGAACCCCTGCGGGAAACGGTCCGTATAGCGGAGAAGGTGGGCTGCCCGGTGGAGGTGCACTGTACCAATATACCGGTTCCCACCAGTGAGGTTTTGGAGGTGCTGCGCCCGGGCGACATTTTTGAACACGTCTACCAGGGGGTTAAGAACACCATCATCGACGGAGACGGTAAGCTCTATGCCTGTGTACAGGAGGCGCGGAAACGCGGGATTATCTTTGACACGGCCGAGGGCCGCAAGCACGGGGATTTTGATGTGATGCTGGCTGCCATGGAGCAGGGATTTGTGGCGGATATGTGCAGCACGGACCTTGTGCTGGGAAGCATGTTCCGGCGGCCGATCTTCTCCCTGCCCAACCTGATGTCCCGTTATATCTGCATGGGGATTCCGATGGCCGAGGTTGTGAGCATGGCCACCGACCGTCCGGCGAAGCTGATGAAGCTTGAAGGAGAGATCGGCTGCCTTGGAGAGGGCGCCCGGGCCGATATTGCAGTCTTTGACTGGATTGATTTCAGACAGGAGTACCGGGACTGGAAGGGGGCTTCATTTACCGCAGAGAAGCTTCTGAAGCCGGAAATGACGGTAAAGGGCGGCCAGATTATGTACTGTGCGCCGGATTATTATTATGAATAACCAATAAATAAGAGCTTAGAGACAGCAGAGCATGGGGAGGCATCGATTCCCGTGGTCTGCTGTATTTGTGAAAAGAGGTAAAATTGATGGAGTAATGTCTCAGGAAATACCGTTTGACGCTTCCGCCGAAAGTAGATATAATGGTAAGAAGTAATATTTTGGGAATGGTGGTGATACATATGGTGGGGCTTAAGATTGAGGAAGTGAAGGAATTCACCAGCAAGCTCTTTGTAAAGGAAAGTTTTGACAGTTTTCTGGTGAAAGAAGTGCAGATTATAACATATAACAGCTTTTCCATTGACGGACATATCCGCAAGGGGTATTTCAATGACGAAGAAATGGAAGAATTTGGAAAAGAAGGCTTTGCGACCTGGAAGATGCTGCGGCCTGTTTGTTTTGGGCTGATCAAGGGCCGGCGTCTGCCCGAGAGCTTCCGCATCGTGCTCCAGCTTCCCAGAAGCCAGGTGGAGCGGTTCGCGGCCGGCCAGGGTGTGGACAGTGAGCAGATTCAGGGCATGTATCTGAATATTCGGTATGAAGATGGCGCACTCTATTGTATAACCGGGCTTTCACTTGGATTTTTTACACTGGACAAGACCCTGGAGAACCTGTGGGACAGCACAGCCCAGGATTTTCTGCGTGGAATGGGAATCGCCTGCTTAAGGGAGTAGGCGCCGAATTGTAAAGGAAGCCAGTAATATAGCACCGCGTTTTATTTATGCGCGATGCTGGATGTGACCGGAAAGGACGATGGCATATGGAGAAAAATGTACTGGCAGCAAAAATAAAGGATTTGGAGGCCATGGCCGCTGAGCAGGGGAATACCCTTGCCATGACCCAGGTGCTGGACTGCTTTGAGAAGGAGCGGGTGACGCCTGAGGAGCTGGAGGAGGTCTACATTGCCCTGGAGCGCAGGGCAATCCGTGTGGAGCTGCCGGACGCCGAGGCGGAAGAGGCAGAGGATATCTTACTGGAGGATGAGGAGGATTCCTACGCCGATGCCCTGGAGGAGAAGCCTGAGGACGAGGAGAGCGGACTCTTCGAGGACAGCCATGTGTCTCCGGTTGCAGAGGGCGCCGGCGTGGGCACCGGAGATCCGATCCGGGAATATCTAAAAGAAATCGGCACGATCCCGCTGCTGTCGGCAGAGGAGGAGATGGAGCTGGCCAAGAGAAAGGCCGCAGGGGACGAGTATGCCAGGAAACAGCTGGTGGAAGCCAACCTGCGCCTGGTGGTCAGCATCGCCAAGCGATATACCGGCCGGGGAATGAGCATTCTGGACCTGGTGCAGGAGGGCAATATCGGCCTGATGAAGGCAGTGGAGAAGTTCGACTATGAGAAAGGCTACCGCCTCAGCACCTATGCCACCTGGTGGGTAAAACAGGCGGTCACCAGAGCGCTGGCTGACCAGTCCAGAACCATCCGTCTGCCGGTGCATATGGTGGAAGCTGTGAACAAGGTCCGCCGTGCCCAGCGGGAGCTGGCGGTGCGGCTGGGCCGGGAGCCGTCGCCGGAGGAGCTGGGGGAGCATGTGCAGATGACGGAGAAACGGGTAAACGAGCTGCTTCAGGCGGCCGGGGACACCGTGTCCCTGGAGACCCCGGTGGGCGATGAGGACGGTTCCAGCCTGGGCGATTTTGTGGCCGATGAACTGAACGAGTCCACGGAGGACAAGGCCGAGAGCTACATGCTCCGTGAGGAGATCGACAGCATGCTGCTGGGGCTGAACGAGCGGGAGCGTCAGGTGATCCTCATGCGTTTTGGCCTGGAAAATGGGCGCCCCATGACCCTGGAGGAGGTGGGACGGCATTTCAATGTGACCAGAGAGCGCATCAGGCAGATTGAGACAGCCGCTCTGCGGAAGCTGCGCAATCCCAACAGAAGCAGAAAGGTAAGGGACTTCCTGCCTTAAACTGAGAGGAGACGGTGCTATGGAATATATGGAGCTGGAGGAACAGGAGAGCCTGCAGACATCAGTGCTGCCGCTGGGGAAGATCGCCGGATTCCCGGTGCGTCCCGGCCTGTATGACATGAACGGAGCAACCCTTTTACAGGACGGGGTAAACTTTACGGTGCACACCCATTACGGTGAATCCTGTGAGCTTTTGCTGTTTAAACGGGGGGAGAAAGAGCCTTACGCCGTGCTGCCTTTTCCAGAGGCTTATAAGATCGGAAACGTATATTCCATGATCGTATTTGGCCTGGATATCCAGGAATTTGAGTATGCATACCGTGTGGGCGGCCCCTGTGATCCGGACAAGGGGCTGCTTTTTAATAAGAAAAATGTGCTTTTGGACCCCTATGCCAAGGCAGTGACCGGACAGAGCGTGTGGGGGGAGAGGCAGCAGCAGGGACAGGATTACCACGGCAGGGTGGTGAAGAATAACTTTGACTGGGGGGATATGCCCCAGTCCTCCAGGGAGATGAGCGACCTGGTGATCTACGAGCTGCATGTGAGGGGATTTACCAGGCATGTGTCCTCTGGGGTGGAGAAGCCCGGCACATTTGCGGGGCTGCGGGAGAAGATCCCCTATCTGAAGGATCTGGGCGTCAATGCGGTGGAGCTGATGCCCGTGTTCGAATTCGATGAGACCATGGACCTGCGGGAAGTGGACGGCAGGAGGCTGCTGAACTACTGGGGCTACAATACCATCAGCTTCTTCTCTCCCAACACCAGCTATACGGCGGCCCTGGAGTACAACCGGGAGGGCGGGGAGCTGAAATCCCTGATCCGGGATCTTCACGAAAACGGCATTGAAGTGATTCTGGACGTGGTGTTCAATCATACGGCTGAGGGCAATGAGCGGGGGCCGGTGATCTCCTTTAAGGGTTTTGACAACAATATCTATTACATGCTGACCCCTGACGGGAATTACTACAATTTCAGCGGCTGCGGCAATACCTTGAACTGCAACCATCCCATTGTGCAGCAGATGATTGTGGAATGCCTGCGCTACTGGACAGTGGACTACCGGGTGGACGGCTTCCGGTTCGACCTGGCCAGCATCCTGGGGCGGAATGAGGATGGAACGCCCATGAACAATCCGCCCCTTCTGCAGCGGCTGGCCTTTGATCCGGTGCTGGGGAATGTGAAGCTGATTGCAGAGGCCTGGGACGCAGGCGGCCTCTACCAGGTGGGTAGCTTCCCCGCCTGGAAACGCTGGGCAGAGTGGAACGGGCGTTACCGGGATACCCTGCGGGAATACTTAAAGGGCGGCTCCTGGGCCGCAGGGGAGGCGTCAAGACGCATCACCGGCTCCCACGACCTCTACGGGGGCAGCTATGCAGGCTACAACTCATCGGTGAATTTCCTGACCTGCCACGACGGCTTTACCATGTACGATCTGTACGCCTACAATCAGAAGCACAATGAAGCCAACTGCTGGAACAACACCGACGGGTCCGACGACAACCGCAGCTGGAACTGCGGGGAGGAGGGGGAAAGCGGGAATCCGGAGGTAAACAGCCTGCGTTTTAAGATGATCCGCAATGCCTGCGCAGTGCTGATGTGCAGCAGGGGAACCCCCATGTTCCCGGCCGGTGACGAGTTCGCCAACACCCAGTTTGGCAACAATAATCCCTACTGCCAGGACAATGAGATCTCCTGGCTGGACTGGAACAGGCTGAGACAGAACCAGGAGCTCTACGGGTTCTTTAAGTTTATGATCGGTTTCCGCATGAAACATCCGGCCATCCGCAGGAATCTTCCGGGGGCGGTATGCGGCCTGCCGCCCATACAGATCTTTGACTGCGGCAATGGGAATAAAGAAGTCTCGGACCGCACCATGACCATGGGAATTCTATATGCGGGTTACAACAAGGAGCAGAACAGGGACGACCTGGTATATCTGGCGGTAAATACCTTCTGGGAAGATGTAGAGATCACCCTTCCCCGGCTTCCGGGCGGGCAGCCCTGGTATCTGGCAGTAAACACAGCAGGGGACGGTCAGGGGGCATGCTGCTTTGAGAGCGGGCACCGGCCCCGGATCATAAGTGAATTTATGATGCGCAGCCGTTCGGTGGCGGTATTTACGGGCCTGCATCACCAGTGAATTTACATTTTATTAGCACTCGGCCAAATTGAGTGCTAATTTTTTATTGACATTTTCATAAAGTGGTACTAAAATGTAGAATAAAGGGCCGCAAAGAGGTCCGCACAATGAAATTATAAAAGAAAGAGGCGCATGATTATGGCTAAAAAAGGCAGTTTATCCATTACAAGTGAAAACATATTTCCAGTGATCAAAAAATGGCTGTATTCCGACCATGATATTTTCTACCGTGAGCTGGTCAGCAACGGCTGCGATGCCATCACCAAGTTAAAGAAACTGGAGATGATGGGCGAGTATGAGAGACCGGAGGATCTGGAGTACAAGATCCAGGTTACCGTGAACCCCACAGACAAGAGCATCCGTTTTACAGACAACGGCCTGGGCATGACTGAGGAGGAGATCGACAAATACATTAACCAGATCGCTTTTTCCGGTGTTCAGGACTTTATGGAGAAGTATAAGGACAAGGCCAACGAGGACCAGATCATCGGCCATTTCGGACTGGGCTTTTACTCTGCCTTCATGGTGGCGGACAAGGTGACCATTGATTCCCGTTCCTATCAGAAGGATGCAGCTCCGGTCCATTGGGAATCCGAGGGCGGCATTGAGTTCGAGATGGGCCAGGGGGACAAGGCTGAGGTGGGAACCTCCATCACCCTGTATCTCAACGAGGAGAGCACCGAATTCTGCAATGAGTACCGGGCAAGGGAAGTGCTGGAAAAATACTGTGCATTTATGCCCACCCCCATCTTCCTGTCCAACGAGACTGCGGAGCCTGAGTACGAGACTATTGAGACGGACGAGCTGACGGACAAGGACACCATTGTGGAGACCGTGGTGGAACCGGCCAAGACCGAGGAGAAGGAAAATGAGGACGGCACCAAGGAAACGGTGGAGACCGAGCCTTCCAGGGAGCGTTATAAGATCTTAAAACGCCCGGTGGCATTAAATGAAGTAAATCCCCTGTGGAACAAGCACCCCAACGAGTGCACGGATGAGGACTACAAGGCGTTCTACCGCAAGGTATTCATGGACTACAAGGAGCCGCTGTTCTGGATTCACCTGAACATGGACTACCCCTTCAATTTAAAGGGTATCCTGTACTTCCCCAAGATCAACATGGAGTACGACAGCCTGGAAGGAACCATCAAGCTGTACAACAGCCAGGTATTTATCGCCGACAACATCAAGGAAGTGATTCCAGAGTTCCTGATGCTCTTAAAGGGCGTGATCGACTGTCCGGATCTGCCGCTGAACGTATCCAGAAGCGCGCTGCAGAACGATGGATTTGTGAAGAAGATCTCCGACTATATCACCAAGAAGGTGGCGGACAAGTTGTCCGGACTGTGCAAGACAGACCGTGAGAACTATGAGAAATACTGGGATGACATTGCGCCGTTTATTAAGTTCGGATACATTAAGGATGAGAAATTCTCTGAGAAGATGAGCGACTACATCCTGTTTAAGAACCTGGGCGGCAAGTACCTGACCTTTAAGGACTGCCTGGAGGAGAACAAGGATAAGCATGAGAACACCATCTTCTATGTGACCAACGAGAAGGAGCAGAGCCAGTATATCAACCTGTTTAAAGAGGAAGGCATCGACGCGGTGATCATGCCTCATAATATTGACAATCCATTTATCAGCCACATGGAGCAGAAGAACGAGGGCGTCAAGTTCCTGCGCATCGACACCGATTTAAACGCTGCCTTCAAGGAAGAGGTGAAGGAGGATGACGAGGAGTTTGGGAAGGCTGCGGACGAGCTGACAGAGCTGTTCAAGAAGGCGCTGAACAATGACAAGCTGGATATCAAAGTGGAGAAGATGAAGAGCGAGGGCGTTGCCTCCATGATCACTGTGTCCGAGGAGTCCAGGCGTATGCAGGATATGATGAAAATGTACAGTATGGGAGGCATGGACCCGTCTATGTTCGGCGGTCCGGGCGAGACACTGGTGCTCAACGTCAACCATCCGCTGGTAAAATATGTGCTGGGCCACAAGGAGGACGGCAATACGGCCAAGATCTGCGAGCAGCTCTATGATCTGGCCAGTCTGGGCCACGGAGCATTGTCACCTGAGCGCATGACCAGTTTCGTGGCGCGCAGCAATGAGATTATGTTGATAATGGCAGGCGAGAAGGAGCAGTAAGCCGGTTTGTCTGTGCATCCGGAGATTCTAAGGAGGACACAAGGAGCAGTGGGTAATTATACGGATGATGAGTGTTTACAGGCACTTGATGAGATGGGGGCGGACGTCCCCGGTGCACTGAACCGTTTTATAGACAATGCAGAGCTTTACAAGAAGTTTCTGAGAAAATTTCCGGAAGATGGGTCATTTCCAGGGCTGATGGCAAACCTCTCTGATGAGAACGTGAAGGATGCATTTTACTTCGCCCACACACTGAAGGGTGTGGCGGCGAATCTGGGATTTGTCAATCTGACCGACGTGCTGTATCCTGTGGTTGAGGATCTGAGGGCCGGAAGGCCCGCAGACCCGGCACAGATTGAGCAGTGCAGGGAGGTTTACCAGATGATTGTGGATGTGATTAATCGATATGCGTAGAGAAACGGCAGGCTGTGATCAACCTGCATTCCGGGCAAAACCGCCGAAAGGCTGGGGCAGCCCGGATTTTTTTTCGCAGGAGGGCATTTATCCTCATTCACTGGTCCTGAACTGCATATACTGTAAGTGAATCCTGCCAATACGGTCAGGGGAGGTAATGTATGGAAGAATTGGAAGTATATTTTCAAACCATGGATGACGTGGTTGCGTTTGTGCGCAGAGCGAATCAAATAGAGGCGGACGTGGACCTTCGGTTTGGCCACATTCTGGTGGATGCAAAGTCCCTCCAGGGCGTTATTGCCATGGGACTGGGCAGCCATGCCAGGGCGGTGATCCACTCAACGGACCGGGAACTGCTTGAGGTACTGAGAGGAAAGGAAAGCTGAATCAGGCGTTGTCCGCTTGACATCTGAACCTGGCATGATATAATAAGTAGTAATGAATACTACATGTTATAAGCATGAGTGAGAATTGACAACATCCCGGACCGGAAGGAAGGGATGTTTCAGGTTTGGAGGAAGCTTATATGACCTATAAAATTATTGGAGACAGCTGTCTGGATTTAACTGAAAAGATGAAACAGGACCCCCATTATCAGATGGTTCCGCTGACACTGCAGGTTGGCAGCGCTCAGATCGTGGATGACGAGACATTTGACCAGATTCATTTCCTGGAGCTGGTGAGGGCCTGCCCGGAGTGTCCCAAGACAGCCTGCCCGTCGCCTGAGATGTTTAAGCAGGCCTACCAGGAGTCGGGGGTGGAGGCAGTGTTTGTGATTACCTTGTCCAGCCATTTAAGCGGTACCTATAATTCCGCGGTTTTGGCCAAGCAGCTGTATGAGGAAGAGTACGCTGAGCGCGGTGAGACTGTTCCTACCCAGGTGGTGGTGGTTGACTCTGAGTCCGCCTCAGCGGGGGAACTGAATATTGGATTGTATATTGCGGGGCTGTTTGAAGCCGGTCTTGAATTGGAGGAAGTGGTGGAGAAAACCATGGAGTTCAGGGACAGGATGCGCACTTATTTTGTGCTGGAGAGCCTTGACACCCTGCGCAAGAACGGCCGTCTCTCGGGGCTTCAGGCATTTTTTGCCACAGCGCTTAATATCAAGCCCGTAATGGGAGCTGATAAGGGTGTAATTATCAAGCTGGACCAGGCCAGGGGCATCAACAAAGCATTGCAGCGCATGTGTGATATTGCGGTTCAGGAGGCGAAGGACAGCGCGGACCGCGTTGTGGTCATCGCCCACTGTAACAATGCCCAGAGGGCGGAATATGTGAAGGCCGAGCTTATGAAGCGGGCCGCATTTAAAGAGATTGTGATAACGGAGACAGCCGGTGTAGCCACGGTTTATGCCGCGGACGGCGGGATTGTGCTGGCTCTTTAAGGAGTATAGCTGTACCGGCTAAGGTGACGGACCGGCTAAGGTGACGGATGAACAGAAAAGGAATAACAGTCCTGCTGGCGGTAATGCTTGGCATTGCCCTGACAGGCTCAGTTGGATATATGATATGGCAGACCGCAGGCAGCCGGTACCAGGCTGTGGAGACCGCCGGCTCGGATGAGGCGGCTGCGGATGCGTGGACGGAAGCGGCACGGACCGATGGGGACGGAGGAGCCGGACCAGGGGAGGCAGCGCCTGGTGAATCTGTCTCAGGAGAGCTGATCCTGGAGGGGAATGCCTCCGGGGAGGACGGACTGGGGGAGAACTCACAGGAATCACAGCAGGCAGAGGATGGGGCCCAGGATGGAACCATCCATCTTGTGTTTGCAGGCGATGTACTCCTGTCGGACCATGTGCTGAACGCGTACAATAAGACAGGGGATATTACCGGGGTCCTGGATGAGGGGCTGAGGCAGGAGATCAGCCGCGGTGACATCTTCATGGTGAACCAGGAGTTCCCCTTCAGCAACCGCGGATCTGCGGCGCCGGACAAACAGTATACCTTCCGGCTGCCGCCGGAAAAGGTGAGTATGCTGGGTGAGATGGGCATTGACATCGTGACACTGGCCAACAACCATGCCTTGGATTACGGCACTGATGCCCTGGTGGACTCCCTGGATGCTCTGGACGGAGCGGGGATATACCATGTTGGGGCCGGCAGGAACTTAAACGAGGCCAAGGCTCTGGTTACCATGGAGACTAAGGGGAAGACCATTGGTTTCCTGGGAGCATCCAGGGTGATTCCGGTAGGGTCATGGAATGCTTCCTCAGACAGGCCGGGTATGCTGACTACCTATGATCCGGCGTCCCTGGTGGCAGAGATCAAAAAAGCCAGGGAGATCTGCGATTTTGTGGTGGTCTATGTGCACTGGGGCATTGAGCGGGACGAGCGTCCCCAGGACTATCAGCGGGATCTGGGGCAGCAGTATATTGATGCGGGTGCTGACCTTGTGATCGGCAGCCATCCCCATGTACTTCAGGGCTTTGAGTATTATAAAGGGAAGCCAATTGTGTACAGCCTGGGGAACTTTGTGTTCGGCAGCAGCATCCCCAGAAGCGCCCTGCTGCGCGCAGACTGGGACGGGGAGAATGTGCAGCTGAGCATGGTTCCGGCCACCTCTTCGGCTGGGTATACCAGGCAGGTGACGGATCAGGCGAAGCGGCAGGAGTTCTTCAGTTATATGACAGGGATTTCCTATGGAGTCCGGGTGGATGAAAATGGGAATATAGTAAGTGAATAGAAACAGGCGGGGGCGGAGATGTCTCCGCCTTTTGCCTGTGCGTTATTGAATCAGATTTAAAGGCCGGCCAGAATGTCCTGGGCTTCAAGAAGAATCCGCACCACGCTCTCGATGCTGTAATTAAAGGCTTCATCATTGAAGATATAACGGCTGGTGTGGGGCTGGTGAACACTTCCGTCCTCCTGCACCTTGCGGATGCCGATGCGGTAATAGCAGCCCGGTACCTTCTGCAGGTAGGCGGAGAAATCCTCGCCACCCATCAGCGCCACAGGCTCAGTCACATGGTCCTGTCCAAAGCGGGCAGTGAGTACCCGGCGCACTGCCTCGGCAGCCTTGGCGTCATTGTCCACCAGGGCGTAGCCTTTGTCAAACATCACGCGGCACTGGGCGCCGTTCATGCCGGCAGTGTGTTCCGCAACGGCTTTAACCCGCTCCAGAATCGTTTCCTCACAGCGGGAATCCAGCATGCGGATGGTTCCGCCGAAGCTTACCTTCTCCGGGATCACGTTGTGTGTGTTGCCGCCGTGGATCTGGGTGACGGTGAGCACGGCCCGCATGGAGTTGTCCACGCTGCGGGGGATCACGGTGTTAAGGGCAGCGATAATCTGTGAGGCTGCCAGAATGCTGTCGATGCCATTGAAGGGGAAGGCTGCGTGGGCCTGTTTGCCGGTGAGCTCAATGTCGAAATTGTAGCTGGAGGCGAACAGGGGGCCTGGCTTCACGAAGAACATGCCGGGATCAGCAGGCACATGGCCATGAAGGGCGAAGATGTAATCCACGCCGTCCACTGCGCCGGCCTCCACCATCTGGCAGCCGCCGCCTGGAGGAGCCTCCTCCGCGGGCTGGAAGATGAAGCGGATCTCCCCGCAGATCTCATCCTGGAGCTGGGACAGTACGGCTGCTGCGGACAGCAGTGTGGCGGTATGGGCGTCATGGCCGCAGGCGTGCATCACGCCGTCATGGCCGGAACGCGGATTATGGCTCTCTTCCTCAGTGATGGGCAGCGCATCGATGTCTGCGCGGAAAGCCAGGGTCATGCCCGGTTTCTTTCCTTTTAAGATGCCAACGGCTCCGGTGGGGAGGGGACGCTGTACTTCAATGTTGCCCAGGGATTCCAGGAACTCTGTGATCAGACGTGTGGTCTCTGTCTCATGAAAGCCCAGTTCGGGGCAGCGGTGGATCTGATGGCGCCAGGCAATGGCCTGGGGAACCATGGCGGTGCATAAAGCGGTGATCTTATCCTGCATTGGGATTCCTCCTTTTGTTATGTACAGGCTTTTGTGAAAAAGCCTGTTGACATGTCATAAATAGGGTCTTATAATAGTGATTGTATTATAGTATATATGATATGTCAACATGTTAATTGGGCGAAAGTTATACAATCTGTCCTGATTATGATAAATGGAGGAAAATATGTCAATTACACAAAAACAAAAAGGGATTCTGCTGATGATTCTCTCAGCCCTGTCCTTTGCGGCAATGCAGGTAGTGGTGCGGCTGACAAAGGAGATTCCCACCATGGAACAGATTTTTATGAGGAATCTGTTTATACTGATTGCAGCATTTTTTATTATCCGCAGAAAAGGTGGCTCCCTGTTTGGAGAAAGGAAGTATCAGACCGGATTGTTCGGCCGTTCCTTTTTTGGCTTTCTGGGGCTGATTACCCTGTTTTATGCGTCCAGCCATGCGGCCCAGGGGGATGTTACGATTCTCAACAAGCTGTCCCCGCTGTGCGTGACTGTTCTGGCGGTGTTCTTCCTCAAGGAAAAACTGTCCAAGGTGCAGATTCCGGCGCTGCTTCTGGCTATGGCAGGAGCCTTCGTGGTATTCCAGCCCAGCTTTAAGTCCAATCCGCTGCCTCTGGTGATGGCTCTGCTGTCCGCGGTTTCCTCCGGCATTGCTTATACGCTGCTGGGATATTTTAAGGATAAGGTGGATGGGCTGACTGTGATTATGCATTTCTCAACCTTCAGCGCAGTGGGGTCCCTGCCCTTTATGATTGCCAACTTTGTGATGCCTGATCTGAAGCAGTTTCTGCTGCTTATGCTGATCGGCGTGTTCGGCTCACTGGGCCAGGCTTTTATCACCTATGCTTACCGGTATGCCCCGGCTTCGGAAATCAGTATCTACAACTATTCGGGAATCCTTTTCAGTATGCTGTTCGGCCTTATGATCCTGGGCGAACCGGTGAAGATGACCTCTGTAATAGGTGGAATCCTGGTAGCAGCTGCGTCCCTGATCGTCTATTTTTATAACGACAAGCGCAGTTAAAAATATAATTGCCCTGAGAAGAAAGCCATGCTATAATAGCATGGAACATAACTCTTTTTGGGAATTTTGGCAACTTATCAAACCTGATCAAACCAAAATTCTAAAGGAGAGAACATTATGTGGACAAAAAAAGAACGTATGCTGGCGGTTTTAAACGGAGAATTTGCGGACCGGCCGCCTGTTTCGGCCTGGCGTCATTTTATTGACAAGGAACATAGCGGTGTGGAGCCTTTTGTGGAGTCCATGCTGGACTGGCATACTACTTACGACTGGGACTATGTGAAACTGCAGCCAAGAGCTTCCTACTATGAGGAGGCCTGGGGCGGACAGTTTGATTACGATAATTATGAGGGCGTACTGCCCAAATGTATAAAGGGCCCCATCAGCTGTGCGGAGGATCTGGAGAAGATCGTAGAGCTTCCCGGGGACAGCGGTCCTTTAGCAGAGCAGATTGAAGCAGTGAAGGCAGTGCAGGACCGTCTGACGGACGGCGCGCCTGTATTCCAGACCATGATGTGCCCCACCAGCATTCTTCAGAAGCTGTGTGCGGTGAATCCCATCGGCCGTTACCGTGCGGCCAGCCGCGGCGATCTGATGGTGACTCTGATGAATGAGCAGCCGGAGCTGGTTCACCGTACCCTGAAGAATATCACCCGCACCATGGCGGACTATTCCAGGAAGCTGATCGACAACGGCATGTTTGGCGTGTTTTACGGGGCCACGGGTCTTTCACGCACCACTTATCTCACAAAGGACGAGTGGGAGGAGTTTGTTAAACCTTATGATTTAGAGATGATGGAAGTGCTGAAGCCATGTAAGATCATGGTTCATGCCTGCGGCTTGGAGGTAAACCCCCAGAACTTTGCCCATTATCCCATCGATATCTTACAGTGGCCGGAGACTGCCACAGGCAATCCTTCCCTGGACAGTGTTCCACAGTGGCTGGATAAGTCTATAATCCCCATGGGCGGCTGCGACGAGCGTCTGTTCGGCCAGCATAAAGCTGAGGAGATTGCCGCTGCAACAAGGAATACGCTGAAGCGCATGGCGGAGATTCCGTTTATACTTGCGCCGGATTGTTCCCTGGCGCTGAATACATACGATGATGAGCTGCGGGCGTTTATTGCTGCGGCCCGTGAAAACGTTTGATTTTCCCTGCAGCGGTGCCGGAGGGGTCCGGCGCGGATTCCGTAAGCAGATAAGGGGCGGGGCGTGTAAAGAGGAGGAGTAAATGTTGTCCGAAGATAATAATTCTTATGTACCCAAGTATGTTCAGATTCAAAACTATATTCTGGAGAAGATTTCGGAGGGCGTGTTTCAGGTAGGCGACCGGATTCCTTCAGAGGCTGAGCTGTCCAAACAATTCGGCGTCAGCCGGATTACCGCCAACAGTGCCATCAAAGAGCTGGCAGCCTGCGGCGTTGTGGACCGGGTGCAGGGCAAGGGGACATTTGTGCTTCCTCCGCGCCAGAATACCAGTATGCAGCCCATGGCCTTTGCCAGCGGTATCAAGATCACTCCCGTGGAGGAGTCCAGCCACAAGCCCCATAAGCTGATTGAGCATGGGATTCTTCAGGCCGGTCCTGAACTGTGCGAGAAGCTGCATCTGCCTCTGGGGTCTTATGTGTATAAGATTGTGCGCTGCGTCAGCGTGGATGGGGCGCCCAATGAGCTGGACTACAGCTATATTCCGCTGGATGTGTGCAGGAACCATACGTTTGATACTGCGGCGCTGGAACGGATTTTTCTACATGATTATGTTTGGAAGTATCTGGAATGTAAGCCGACCTGCGTGAAGATCTTTATCAACACCAGCCCCACAGAGGACATGGACTTTACTGCGCTGAATTTGGATAAGCGGGAGGACATGCTGACTTGGGATACCTATGTGTATGGGAA
>URUZ01000067.1 GCA_900551225.1 uncultured Clostridium sp. | reverse complement strand
ATGTGGCCCTGGACATGCTTCCCATGAGCCAGTACGTGATGGCCGGCAGCGTTTCCTCAGGATCTGCCACGTATTTTGCCAGTGATACCAGCGCCTGAAACAGGGAGGAGACCACCATTCCGCCCAGAACCACCATGAGTATACTGCTCTTTCCATTTAATCTGCTGATCAGGCACGTGCCCGCCAGCGCCGCCAGACCCATGGCCAGGGCCGCCAGCTGGACAGCCAGAATATTCCGGGTGAACAAAAGCGCCAGAACCGCTCCGAATGAGGCGCCCGTAGCCACCCCCAGGGTGTCCGGTGTTGCCAGCGGGTTGGAGAACAGGGACTGGAATGAAGCGCCGGACACCGATAGACCCATACCCACGGACAGCGCCAGAAGAATCCTGGGCAGCCTGACATTATATACCACGGACCAGCCCTGGGGGTCCACCTCCCGCCCTGTTAACGGCGAGAGGAGGATGGCCAGGGATTCTGCCGGAGAGATATTGTATCTGCCGATTCCAATGCAGATGACTGCCGCCGCTAACGGCAGGATGCAGATGAGAAAACTCATAACCCACTGCTGCCTCTTCCACTTCTGTTCCATATATTTCTCCTGCACTTACTTTCCAGCTGCTTCCCGGGCCGGATTAAAGATCTTGGCAATATCATCCTCTGTCAGATCCACCCCATAGAAACGGTTATAATAGGTACGCACTTCTTCCTCCATGTCCATATCGGCGAACAGCTCCGGCTGATTCTTCTGTGCCAGCCACTGCAGCACCAGCGGTGTATCGGATGCAGGCGGGAACCAGCGGTACATGCCCAGCGGGAACTTATATACCTTTCCATCCATAACGGCCTTCACGCTGCTCCAGTCATTTCCTTCAATGGTATTATTATAGAGGTCCTCCGGCAGATAGGGGCTGAAATTGGTGATATAAATAATATCCGGGTTCCACTCATAGATCTGTTCCATATTGATCTCAGGCGTTCCGTTTAAATCTGCCGCCACGTTGACGCCTCCCGTTGATTCGATCCAATACTGGCCGAAGAAGCCGCTGCCCGAGGTCTTGATCACACCGTCCGCATAGTTGAACAGAATCAGCACACGGGGCTTCTCCAGTTCCCCTGCTCCATTTAATACGGACTGAACCTCATCGTACACCTGATGGCCGTAATCTGCGATGCCTGCCGCCTTATCTTCCTGGTTTAACACCTCTCCCAGAAGCTTAACCCAGTTTTCAAATGTGGCCACGCAGTCATAATCCCAGTTGGAGGTGGAGAATCCAACGGCAGGTATACCCGCCGCGCTCAGCTTCTCGTATTCTTCTGTGTTGTTGGCACTGTAGAATACTACATCGGGCTTCAAATTCAGGAGTTCCTCTATATTCAGCTCTCCGCCCTGGAGAAAGTCGGTATTGACCTCCAGAATGTCCGGCACCACGCTGGGCAGGATTGAATTCTCCGCCGCTGCCATGGAGGACGGGTGGATGCCCACCAGCTTTTCCGCCGAGCCCTCGAAGAGACAGTATACAGACGGAAGGGGCAGAAGCGAGGAAATCACCACCCGGTTGATCTCCACCGGTATTTCTATCTCTCTCCCCGTATGGTCTACAACAATGCGGGTCTCTTTGTGTTCACCGCTCTCTGGTTCCTCCCCGCTGCTTTGGGCTGTTGACCCGGCATCAGCATTCTCTGTGCTCTGGACCGTCTGTTCCGGAGCTGCGGTGGATGCCGTCTTTGCAGAACCGCAGCCCGCCAGGGACATCACCATACCTGCCGCCAATAAAGCAGCTGTTAATCTTTTTTTCATTTACTTGTCCTCCTTGTATACCATTCATTGAATTGTCCGCCTGCAACCCAGGCGCTGTCTGCCGTTCCCAGCTTGCTGGATACCGCGTACTGGGAAAATGGCAGGAATTGTTTCTCCGTGTTTTCAGGAAGCAGAACCTTCAGAAAGGGGTCTGCGATAATCATCTGGAACTCCGACTGGTTGAGGGCCTGCCTGATCTTCTTCTCATCCGGCAGATCCAGATCGCCGGGCAGCCCAAGGGCCGGTTCCAGGCCGTAGAGACAGCCCACCGTCACATTGGTGATTCCCATATCCCGGGAGAGGGCATACCGGAGCGAATTGCCCATCACCTGCTCTCCCACGATGAGCACTGAGGTATCTTCCCCATCGTTCCGCCGCTCTGCGCAGCTGAGGATTTCCGAGCGTTTCGTATTCATCACCCGTCCCAGCGCTTCAAGCCAATCCTTCTCCCCCATTTCCCCCGCGGGATACCCGCAGAGATAGGGAATCTGAAACCTCTGTTCCATATACCGCGCCATCAGAAAGCCAAACCGTGATACCGCCAGATTGACCTGGGCCTCCGCAGCTTCTTCTATATCCCTCAGGCTGTAATCCATGGCCAGGCACAGTCCTGCCTCACAGCCGTTTTCAGCCAGGAACCTCTTGAATTCCCTGATCTCCCCGCCTTCTCCGAAATCCATGGGCAGCGCCCCTAAGATGTTGACCCGGCCTTTCCGCGCTGCCCGTTTCTCAGTGAAACGGTCCATCAGCGCCTTTGCCGCCCGGAAGGCGCCCTTGTCATAATAGGCTGTCCCCGTGGTATCAAAGCCAAAGCTGGGAATCCCGGTTCTCTCCTCCAGTTCCGCCGCGATCCCTTCTAAATCGGCACCGATCACCATGGGCACAGGGCTTCCCACCAGAGCCATCAGCTCCGGCCGTATGTCCTCTGCCGCGGCTTCCATCTTTTTAATCAGCTTCTCATCGTCCCCCAGGACCGCATCAATCTGGCGCATGCCGGAACAGAAGATTCCGGACCGGGAGCCATACCAGCGGGGGTCGTCATACCCTGTATAATTCCCCGTGCACCCCGATGCATCGTGCATCGCCGTCACTGTTTTCAGATCAAACAGGACTGCGGAAGCGCCCGAATAGTCCGGTGAAAAGGGAGGAAGCCATAGAGATAATTTTGCCATATCACACCACCAATCCGTAGCCGTTAATCAGCTGTTCTAAATCTGCCACCTGCTGCGCCGCCGCTTCCATCAGACTCATCAGCCTGCACACACCGTCATAGCCGAACATTCCGCCGTCGTTAAATAAATCCGCCACATACTTTGATCCTGCCAGGTACGCCCCCTCCACACCAATGGCCAGGCTGTTCTCTATTCTCCTGTCAAAGAGCACGGCCCGGTGATGCTCCGGCTGGACAATCTCCACCTCCGGGTGATGTTCCATCAGCCATTCCATGTGGGGCCGGTCAAAGGCCATGCAGTCCTGGGCCTCCACCCGCGCCACTCGAAAGCCGTATTTGATCAGGGCCATGGCCATGCCAAAGGGCTGGGCCGTGGCTGAGGCATCGATGATCACAGGGAGGTCCCCCACTTTTCCCACCGCCGTCCTGACCGATTCCAGCGCCTTCTCCCTGGCTGGAGCAAAATCAAAGGGTTCCCCTACATCAGGAAATAGGAATTCTCTCAATCTGCGGTAATTGGCCTCGATTTCATCCAGATCATAGGTAACCGGCATAAAGATCCACGGAATTCCCAGGCGCTCTTCCATCTGGCCCGCGGCCTGCCTGCCCGGGGCGCCGATCACCAGATTTGCGCGGCTGCCCGCCATCTCCCGGTATGCCTCCAGTGTGGCGTACTGGGAGATGTGGCGCAGGCAGTTCACCCCGCCGGCCCGTAAAAAGCCGTGCAGTTCGCTGGTGGGGGCTGTGGGTTCCAGATTACCGATGGCGTTTATCCCCCCGTCCCGTTTCACACCAGGGCCCAGAAGGCTGTATAAATTATTCTGGATGGACACCGGCGGAGGCGTCTTTGACCCCAGGGAAATGGGATTCATGTGGCACATCCGGAATTCGATCTCCGGGTGACGCTCCCCCAGGTCGGACAGCACCGCCTGGTGGTCTGTCCCGATCAGGTCATCCAGACAGCTGACAAACAGAAAGAACACCCGCGGTTTGGGCTCCAGCACCTCCAGCACCCCCTCCACAGCATCCGGAAACAGGTCGTCATAGCCGTCGATAATATCGCTCTGGCTCACATACAGATAGAAAAGCCGTTCCTTCAGCCCCTGTTTCATGGCGCCGATGGCCCCATGGCGGCCGCAGGCGCTGGGACAGATAAAGAGCTGGACGCTCTCCGGGGCCAGCATACCGATCCGGACAACACCCCAGTCACCGTGGCCCGGGGATGAATAGTGAAGGGTATTTTCAAAACAGCAGCTCATGCCTCCACCTCCATCAATATCTTCTGGGCCAGCTCCTGGTAGCAGTCTGCCATCTCGCAGTCCGGATACGCCTCTATCACGGTCTTCCCCTGATTTTCCGCCAGCTGGACCATCTTGTCCCGGGGCACGGTATGTAATATCCTGGTGTGGTTTTCTCTTGCCGCCTGCTCCACCAGCTCGCTCTCCCGCTCAACATTTCTGGAATTCTGAATAAATCCGGCCAGCTTGGCGTATCCGCGCCTGCCGAAGTTCTGAATGGCATGGGCTATGTTATCCGCCGCAAACAGCGCCATCATTTCGCCGGATGTTACGATCATCACATAGTCGGCGTAACCGCCGCGGATGGGCATGGCGAAGCCGCCGCATACCACGTCCCCAAGCACATCGTAGAGCACGATGTCCGGCCGGAAGGTTTCATATGCGTCCAGCTCCTCCAGCTTCTCAAATGCCGTGATAATCCCCCTTCCCGCGCAGCCAATACCAGGAGTCGGTCCTCCTGATTCCACACAGACAACATCTCTGTATCCACGGAATGCAATATCGTCCAGGGTGACCCCTTCCCCCTTTTCCCGTATCTGGTCGAGGACCGTGGGAATCCGAGTTCCGCCCGTCAGATTTTTAGTGGAATCTGCCTTAGGGTCACAGCCGATCTGCATGACCCGCAGCCCGCGGGATGCCAGGGCCGCGGATATATTTGATGTGGTGGTGGATTTTCCAATTCCACCCTTGCCGTAAATTGCTATCTTCTTCATATTTCTCCTTCTAATCGCAGCGCGTGCGGTTTATATTTACCATTCGTACAGAATCGCCTCCAGCTTCTCTCTGCCCAAGATCCGGATGCCGGCGGGTATCTGTTCAATCAATTTCCGCTCCTGCAGGCCGGCCAGCTCCCGGAACAGGGAGGCCCGGCTGATTCCCAGGATGGACGCCAGGGATTCCTTGGAACAGTCCAGGCAGATAACCCCCTTCTGTTCCGGGCGCATCAGCAGATACTGAATCAGTTTATTCCTGCCGGACTGCATGGTAAGAAATTCAATCCGGTTGATTAAAAACTGCATCTTTTCATTACAAATACAGGCGTAGCGCAGTGCCAGCTCCTCATCTGATTTCATCAGATCCAGAAGCTTCTTCTTGGGTATTGTCAGCAGCGTGGTGTCGCAGCTGCATTTTAAAACAGTGGGAAGTTCTGTGTTGATATACAGATTGATGATTCCAAAACAGTCTCCGCGTTTCAGTCTGGACAGCATGATCTCCCGGCCATCCATGGCCACACTGTATACCTCCACGCTTCCTCCGGCTACTAATCCTAGTATCTCCTGGCCCTTCTGCCGGTCGCTTATAATCTGGCCTTTCCGGCAGACCTTCACACTCATGCGGTCCACATACCCTTTACATCCGCCAAACAAGGTGGACGCGCCCACAGCCTCCAGCAGTTCTTCCTGACTCATACCCAGTCACCTCCTCATCAGCCCGCATTTGCAAGTTAGTTTTAGCTAACCAAAAGTTTATCATACACCTCATGGAAATACAAGGAAAAAAATTATCAATAGCGTCTCATCTGATACTGTCTTATTGATCTGTTTCTGCTATGCTTTTTCCAACTCAGCAAACAACATTTTGAAAGGATAAACCGTTATGCCGAAAAAAATCATTCTCTTTTCCGGTTCCTCAGCTGTGGGTAAAACTGCGGTTCTGCGCTCCCTTCTTCCCTATATGAGAGAGAAAGGGGCCAGGCCCATGATCTGTAAAATAGACTGCCTGGAATCCGATGACGAGGCCGTCTACAGGCAGCTGGACATTCCCGCTGTAACAGGGCTCAGCCGCGATATCTGCCCGGATCACTTCCTGGTGTCAAACCTTCCGGAACTCTGGAACTATGCGGATCACATCCAATGCGACCTCCTGTTCATCGAATCCGCGGGCCTCTGCCACCGCTGTTCCCCCGCCACCCGGCTCTCTGCGGCAGGCTGCGTGCTGGACTGCACGGCCAGCTGCAAGTCTCCAGGGCGCCTGGGACCCATGGTCACCCACGCCGATTTCATCATCCCCACCAAAATCGACATGGTATCCCAGGCCGAACTTGAGATCATCCGCTGGAATTTAAAAGAGATTAACCCGGAGGCGCGGATCTTCCCTGTGGACGGTCTGGCCGGATATGGGGTGGAATTCCTCGGCGACTGGCTGTCCTCCCTGCCGGACTGCCCCTCCTATGAAAATGACTGTCTGCGCCACACCATGCCGGCAGGCGTCTGCTCCTACTGTGTGGGGGAGACGCGGGTGGGCACAGCGTTTCAACAGGGCGTTGTAGGAAAAATCACATTTGAGGAGGTGGCCGGATGAACCACTTAACCATTCTTCCCGGCCATGATAAAGACCTGTGCCCGGAACGCTTTGACCCGATTGAGCTGGAGCCGGGGGACCTCTGTGCCATCGCCGGGAACACCGGCTCCGGCAAGAGCCGGCTGATCAAAGATATCGAGCAGCTGGCCAACGCAGATTCCGTCACCGGACGGCGGATTCTGCTGGACGGCGCGTCCGTTCTGCCCGCCGGGCGCCTCCCGGTCTCAGGAAACCTGGTAGCCCATCTCTCCCAGAACATGAGATTCGTCCTGGACTTAACCGTCCGGGATTTCTTAACCCTTCACTGCCGCTGCCGGGGAAAGAGCGCGCTGGCCCCCCAGACCATCATTGACACCGCCAATACCGTCACACCAGAGCCGGTCCGCCTGGAAGAAAGCTTAAACCTGCTGAGCGGCGGCCAGAGCCGGGCGCTGATGATCGCTGATATCGCCCTGGTCTGCGACAGCCCCATTGTTCTGATCGATGAAATTGAAAATGCCGGAATCGACAAGAAGAAGGCGCTGTGCCTGCTGGCCGGCGCCCGGAAGCTGGTCCTGATCGTCACCCACGACCCACACACAGCGCTGATGGCCCCCAGACGGATCATTATGCAGAACGGCGCCGTCCGCGCCGTTTTATCCCGCACCTCAGAAGAAAACCGGATATTCTCTGACTTAGACCGCATATATGAGAAACAGACAGCGCTTCAGGCCAAGCTTCGGAAAGGAGAATTTCTCTTATGACTACAATTAAGCTCTATTGGAATAACATTTGCATCCTTCACAGGCAGGAACTTGCCTTTCTGGAACAGATTAAAGCAGATTTAAAGAAACAGGATATTGATCTGGACGTCACCTGCTTTGGTCTGGGTTACGGCAGGCATATGTCGGACTACTTAAGAGAACCGGACTCCCAGCTCCCCGATATGGTCGTGTCCGCTGATTTAGAGGTATTTGAGGACAGCCGCATATTCGGCCGGTTCAGGGACAATCTTCACCCTCTGGCCCGCCTGCTGCCTGTCAAGCAGGAAGAGGGGGTTCCCATGATGCTGCGCGGAGACTGCCTTCTGCCTTATCTTGGGATTCCCCTGGTATTCTACGGCAGCGGTGATGTGATTCCCCCAAGCGGCTCTCCGGCCCTGGACAGCCTGGTCTTAGAAGGATTCCCCCTGGTATTCGGCGGCATCCACAATTCCGCGGCAAAGACCGTTGTTAAGACAGTATGGGAGGCGGGCGGCCCTGATGCCGTCAGGCGTCTCCTGGCCGGCAGCCGCCTGACCGATATGCCCATCGGCGCATATCAGAGCGTACGGAGCGGAATGAATCCCCTGGCGCTGGTTCCCACCGTCTATGCCCTGCGGGCAGACGGGATACAAAAAAAGGCCGCCTGGCCCGCCGACGGCGCGGTGGTCATTCCCTCCTATATATGCGCGGCCCGCACAGTACCTGAGACGGCGGCAATCGCTGTGGCAGACGCGCTCCGGGCGGACTTTATCAGCCGGTTTTATGTGGAAAACGGCTGCCTCATAAGCTGTACGCCGGGCAGCCCCGAGGCCCAATGGCCCGATGGAATAAAAGGGTCAATCAGGCTGCCTTCCGCGGATTTTCTGAATCAGCTGGCGCCGGAGGCGTTCTATGATGTCTATGACTCCTGCCGCCGGGAAGCGTAGAGCTGCCCCGGATCTGATCGCGCAGCAGACTGCGCTCACCAGATCCGGGGCAGCTCCCCTTTAATCTCCGTCAGCTTTTCTTTATAAAATCCGTCCCGCACTTGGGACAGTGTATACTGATCTTTCCCCTGCCTCTGGGTACCCGCACCTTCTGTCCGCAGCTGGGGCATTTGTAGATGTGGAACTTCCGGCTTTCATTCATCCTGAACTTCCATTTATTGATGCGCTCCGTCACCTTGAAGGTGTGCCTGACAAAGACCTGGTTCTCCTGGTACCGCCTGGCCACGTTCTTGGAGAACATCCTAAAATACAGGTATACCAGACCGGCTATTTCCATTACCTCCAGAACCCGGCTTCTGGCAAATATATTGATCAAAATGACAATCAGGACTGCATACATCAGGAACTGATTCATCTGGTCCATACCGTATCGCCCGATCATAAATTGTCTCAGTTTTTCTCTGAATTTTCCCATCATCATACCCCTTTATATGCGTATTCACATGAACACTACTATATCGGCGCAGTGGAGGAAAGTCAATGGAACGGGACTATTTTTAATGGTTATTTTAGAAATTGCAGCTTCAGAAATGCAGCCAGGTCAGCACACCTTGCTGCCGCCCACCGTCAGCTTGAACTTCAGGCCCAGGACCTCCGCCGCCCTGCGGCACATCAGCATGCGCTGGAGAAAGATCTCAAAGTAGTCGATCACCGTGCTCATGGCTTCATCCAGCTTCAGGTCCATCTGGATTACCTTCTTCTCAGTATTCACATCCACCTTGACACACAGGGCCGCATAGTTGACACGGTCATGGGCGTCAAAACTGGCAATCACCCGGTTGCGCACCCGGTTCCTTCTCACGTCCGTTTTATCTGCCAGGATCAGAGCCGCCGACACCACGTCAATGGCTGTTCCCGTGGCCTCATCGTGATGGCCGATGGCTCCGGACACGGTCAGAACATCTGTCAGGGGCATTCCTAAGTCCTTTAAGATCTGGTAGGCCAGAATGGCTCCGCTGTGGGCGTGGTCATTGCGGTTGATGCTATTTCCAATGTCATGCATATAGCCTGCGATTTTAGCCAGCTCAATCTCCCTGGCGCCGCAGCCCAGGCTCATCAAGATTTTGGCCGCCGTATCCGCCACCTTGGCCGCGTGCTTCTTAGAATGCTCGGTGTACCCCAGCACACCCAGAATATCATTCCCTTTTTCTATCAACATGTTGATTTCTTCATTTTTCCGGATCTGCCTGTATGTAACCGGAATGGTTTCTGCTGTTTCTTTCACTGATTTCTGCATTTCCTTTACCTTTAGAATTTAGGAGGCGTTCCCCTGCTGTTAATACTGCCCAGCCTGGGATGATTTTAATCATCCTGTGGTTCAGCCCTGAATATCAGCATAGCGCGGTATCGCTCACAACGATACCACGCCGCGGTAAAATTCATGTAAAATCCTGGTAAATGCAGATTTATCCTTCCTGTTCCGTTCTATATACCGTATCTTACAGTCAGCTGATGCCATGAGCGGATGAGTTCCTCCGCCGCGGCATCTTCAGTCAGCACCGGACGTCCGCCCTGTGCGGCCACAGGCGCAGTCAACAGATCTTGGTACAGGACTGAGTACATGCCCTCCAGCTCTGTGATCATCTCCTGGATTTCCTGGGTCAGCCTCTGGCCCAGCTGCGCCTCTCCCAGGAACATGCTGGTCTCCGCCAGCACCACCGGCTCCAGCCAGCGGGTGCACAGCCCCCTTCTGAACCAGATCAGGAAGGGCACAAAGGATACATAAAAACAAAGCATGCAGACCGCCAGGATGATCAGAATGGTTTTCATAGCTGTGATCAGGGCTGTGATTGCCTGGACCGGCGCCTCAACCGCTTTGCTGAATGCCTTCTTCACCATATCATTGTCCAGCACCATCTTGGCCATTCCACCCATGCCGCCCATTCCGCTCAGCAGGTCCTCAGGGTTCTGAAGATCCTCCACCATCTCCACACAGTCTGTGACCGCATCATACGCCTTCTTGCCCGCAGTGCCCAGAAGAATTCCCCACACAACAAAGCTGAGCACCAGCATCAGCACGGTTATGACCGTTGCTTTGCGTTTGACGCCTGCCGTTTTCTTTCCTAGGCGCTCCCCCAGCCTCTCAAATGCTTCCCCAGCCCTATCCAGACCGCTGCCCGCACTCTGCGCACGCACAAGGAAGGTGTCATGTCCGGCGTCAAAGCGCTCATAGAGCTGCTTCTGAGTCATTCGCAGGCGCCCTGCCTCAGGTCCCGCGAACATGGCCTTCACCTTGTCCATGGCATTGTCATAGACAGAAGTGACGTCCGCTATAAATATCTGTTTTTGTCCCTTTAAACGGTTCTGATAGCGCTCCTTCATCATGCCCAGCCGCTTACTCAGGCGCTGGCGGTTCATCAGGTCGTCATAGCTGGCTCTCACCCTGCCCAGATCGTTGACATCCCGCTCCACAGCGCCGGATAACTCCCCTGCGGAACTGGCGAAGTTCTCTCCTATAACCAGGCATTCCTGGTGGGCAGCGCCCATGATGCGGCGAATCTGTTCCATAAATTGGGAATCTGGGACACCGGGCACAATGGGCCGGCCCGGAGCGCCGGGGTAAACAGCGCTTGAGGGAGCCCCCTGCTGCCCAGAACCTCCTCCATACAAGCTCTCCATCAGTTCATTGACCCGCAGAAGCTGGGTTCTGACACTGCGCTCATCCTCTGTGGCGCTGATTATACCCATGGCCTCTGCCACCATGTCAATCTTCCTGGCGCCGGCCCCATCATTCTGAAGGCGGCACAGCAGAACCTCCAGAAAATCAATTATTTCCTTGCGATTCATCTCTCATATCCTCCTATTTCCGTAAAACCTGCGTCACTCTCCCATTGTCAGCCTTCCTCCTGCCATGCAGGAACATGACCAGGGCCGCGGAAATGATGATAACCATACCAAGACCGCTCATAAAATCCAGGGCTTCCTGCAGAAAAGTATATCCCAGGACGCAGGAGCAGATGATGCCTGAAAAATTGTAAATGCTCACCTCCCCGGCAGGCGCATTTTTATAAGCGATGGTCAGGAATATCTGCCCGGCCGCCGCAAAACCGCCGATCACCAGAAGCATCAGCGTGTTGTAAAGATCCGGCATCACGAAGTCCATCATCATAAACGGCAGTGACAGCAGGCAGGACACAAAGGAAAAGTAAAAGATGATAACCCCATTATTCTCCCTGCCTTTTAAATAGGCGATCACAGTGTAAGCGCCACCCGCGCTGGCCGCGGACAGCAGGCCGATGAGTGCTGGAACCACCTCCGAATTAAACTGAGGACGGATCACGCACAGCGCGCCCACCGCTGCTGCTGCCAGTGCAGCTCCCTGTACTTTGGAAATCTTTTCTCTCAGAAACATTGCGGAGAATATCACCACAAAAAACGGGGAGCTTCTGTGCAGCAGCGTGGCATCCGCCGCATACATATTCCTGCTGGCAAAAAAGTACATCACCACCCCCAGATACCCCAGAATTGCCCTGAGCGCCAGTGGTTTCTGATTCTCTTTTTTCCCCAGCGGATTCTTATGTCCCCCGGAATACGCAATATACCATCCAATGAACAGCGTAAAAAAGTTTCTCACAAAGACCTGTTCCATCATGGGAATGCTTCCACCGGACAGTTTTACACCCAGCTGCATAATGCTGAGGCTGCATGCAGACAGAATCATAAAAATAACGGCTTTCGTTTTATTACCCATCTCCCCGTCTCTCCCTTTATCTCTATGTAGATTTCAGCTTTTAGGCCATATGCATATCATACCACTTGTTGGGATTATCTTCCATAAAAATAATTGGCTGCCGCAGTGTTTCTGCAGCAGCCATATGATCCTTATTGTATGGTTACTTCCTTTAAATAGGACGACCGTTCCTCCAACAACTGGCGGAAGTTGTCATCATTCCTCTTTCCTTTGATTTCATCCATGTATTCCAGATAATCGCACAGATAGATTGTAATGCGGGATATGTCATGGTCTGCAACGGGAAGGCTGGTCGCCTTGCCTGCGGACGCTGATTCCATGAATTTTCCATTTGCATCCAGCACAACAGGGTAGTAATCATAACTGTCATTATGTTCAAAAATCAGATTCAGACCCAACTCAAAAGGGGTGACTGTAACGGAAGCCAGGCCAATCCCTTTTTCATTGGTATCGCTCACAGTGACGGTCCTGGTATCCGCATTGTTTACTGTCACAGGCACCGTATATTCCCACGGTCCTTCCATCCAGTAATTCTGCTGGGCATTTGGGAAATAATCAATGCCGTATCTGCTGGTAACCTCATTGTATAACTGTGTAAATTCCTCCTCAGATAACGCCTCCAGCGCCTCTGTGCTCATTCCCCAGTCCAGCTCAGGCTGCTCTGCCAGGTCCCCGATTATTTGCCTCAGATTCATTTTTACGGTAAATTGTTCCGGAAGGGAGATGGTAACATTGGCCGTATTGTCTGTAAGGGCGTTCGCCAGGTCCATACGCCAGATTCCCACATATGTCCGCTCATCCAGAAAGCTGCCTTCCAGATAACCATTTCCCGCAACAGACTGGGGCTTAAAGCTAAATGTATTCTCCAGATCCAGATACAGTTTCTGCTGGCCGAACTGGTCCACAAGAAGTTTATCACGGAACGGCTCTTTTCCTTCTATGGTCATGGAAATGCTCAGGGCTTCCTGATTACAGTATACCTCTGCAATCGTTACTTTTACGCCGTTCACAGTCCTGGTATATGCAGAATTCTCTGCAGTGCCTTCTTCTGCCGGCTGCCCGGATGTCTGGGGCGCCACCGGCTCCGCGTATTTAGCATAATCGCCTGAATAACTTACCTTGCCCTGAAGCATGGCAAATATTTTTGCCGCCAGTTCAGGCTTCGCCACACACCCGCCAATGATGAGAACCAGCAGCGCTGCCGCAACAGCTGCCACTCTGGGCCACCTCCTGACGCGTTTTTTGCTGTGGTTCTCAGCCAGGATCTGGCGGAAAGCTGCATCCGCTTTTCTGGCAACAATGTCGGGAAGCTCTATATCCTGCTGTAAAATTGAAATTATTTTTTCATCCTGTTTCATTTGGCATTCCTCCGTCTTTCAGGAAAGTAAACCAGCTCCATCTGTTTTCTGGCCGCGGCCAGGCGCCGCTTGACGGCACTCTCGCTTTCACTGAGGATATCGCTGATCTCCCTCACCTTAAAACCTTCCACGTAGTACAACATTATAATGACACGGTACTTCTCATCCAGGCACTGAAGCATTTGAATCCATTCAGTGTTTTTATAACCCGGGCATTCCTGGCCTTCCTGCATGTCCATGATACTGCCATCCAGCACAAGCTTTCGTTTTCTCCGCAGAATCAGATTGCAGTTATTGATCAGGATTCTGGTAAGCCAGGATTTGAAATACTCCTCCTGCTTCAGCGTGTGTATCTTCTCCCAGCATGCCAGTATTGTATCCTGGATGGCATCCGCTGCATCCTCATCATTGGATACAATGGCCCGGGCGATTTTATACATATCCTGGGTATGTTCCTGCATCAGCGCCACAAAAGCATCTGCATCACGGTACTGTGCTTTACTTAAAAAATTATTCATAGGTTATCTCCTTGTAACAATGTCCGGACTTTCTGATTATTACAAATATTAGATGGTGTGGAATTAAAAATGGTTCGCTTGAAAATAGATTATTTCACAAAAAAAGGTATTAATACACTGTTCATGTATCAATACCTTTTATATAATAGTCTGTCAGTTCCTTTATCTCAGCACTTCAACCGCAAGGTCCGGATAGTTGGTGATAACTGTGTCAATGCCCTTCTTCTTCATATCCAGCATAGCTTCCCTGGTGTTCACTGTGAAGGTGTTGATCTGAAGGCCGTACTGTTTTAACTCCTTTACCACCTCGTCCGTCAGGTTGTTGTAGATGGGATGGTAGCAGGGGATACCCAGGCTGTGAACGTATCTGCCGGCGTCAATCAGCCATGTTTCATTGAGCAGCCCATATACCAGCAGGGGGGCCAGCTCCTTCATGCGCATGATGCTGAAATGGTTGAAACTGGAGATAATCACCTTCTCCTGAAGATGGTATTCCCGGATCATGTCCCACACCTTCTGTTCGATGCCCAGATATTCCATTACGCCGGTCTTAAGCTCAATGTTGGTCACAATGTCCTTGTCCTTCACCAGTTCAAAATACTCTCGCAGGGTTGGGATCGGATTGATGCCCATCTTGCCCCGGTAAATGTAGGAGGCGTCCAGCTTCTTGATCTCTTCCAGGGTAAAGCTGGATACGCTGCCCTCCACCCCTGTGGTCCGCAGTACCGATTCATCGTGAATAATAACAATTTCACCATCTTTTGTCAGCTGTACATCCAGCTCAATACCATCTGCCCCGGCCTCGCATGCCTTCTCAAAAGCCAGCATCGTATTCTCGGGATACCTGCCGCTGAATCCTCTGTGTGCAAACACCTTTGTCATGTCATCTCTCCTTTTTTATTTACCAGTTTCGGGCGAAAAAAAATAGACAATTGAAATCGGGGCGCGGTGTGCGTCCTTCCTTCTGCTTGCCTCTTCTCTCCACAGTGCCTTATTGAGTTCATAATTTATTAACATTTCCAATAGGATAATTGTACCATTCCTGATGGATTTTTTCAAGGCGTTTTGGTTGGAATCCACAACTTTTTTGCTGGTAATAAACAGCAGTGCCGGAACCCTTAAACGGGGCTGTGGCACTGCTGTTTCTCTGTTCAAACTGTCAATCAGTTAAATGGTGTCAGATCCGAACCGCTGTAAGACCAGAGATCATAGACTCCCATTCTGGCCATGATATCCTCATACCCATTGCCCTCTGTCACAAACTCTTCAAACAGGGACTCCGGATTGTATGCAAATGTGGTCCCGTCCCAGGTCAGGGAGCACAGGCCGAACACGCCCATGTGGGCATACTCACGGTAGAGCTTGCCGTCCCTGGTGGTGCAAAGGCCGCCGTGGCCGCCGTCAAAGCTGCCGATCTGCACCGCCCTGTCGCCATTGTAGGTATAGACATAAAACATATAGTCTGCCTCGCAGGTGCCTCTGCGGACAAACAGCTCCGGGGTGCCGTCCTGGTCTGCGTCAAACAGGTAATAGTCCAGTATATTGTAGCTGGTCTGCACGATCTTCTCATAAGCTGCGGCTGCATCCTCGTCTAACACATCGTATGAGTCCAGTCTGGCCCCGTTCCATACTCCATCCTTACCCACAAGGCAGTTATCGGGAGTTACCCCGCATTTCATCATATCTCCGTAGGCCCCCATATAATACCACTTGCCGTCCGACTCAACCCAGGTATTTTCCGCCATGGTGCCGTCGTCGTTCTGGTATTTCCAGTAAGCGCCGTCCCCATATGCATCCACCCATGTCCCCGCCAGGGCTGTGGTGCTCATCATCAATGATACCCCCAGTGCAAGTGCCGCCGCAATTCTCTTTTTCATGCTTTTATCCTCCTCGTTATAATTATTGGTTTGTTGTTAAAGTAACCAGTGTCAGCCCCATAAACATACTGCCTGGATTACTCTTAAATACCGCTTCGTAAGGAAGCTCTGGGATCTCTCCCTGCTCCTCGATGTAACCGACTCTTCCGCTGACCTTATACAATCCGTTGCCCAGGGATTCCGTTTCCTCAATCGTTGACGCCGGCCAGTCCATACCGTAATCACCTGGCATGAGCATCAGATAGGATTCATCCGGACCCACAGCTTCTGGGTAGTATTTCTGTATTTCCGCAACATTCTCCTTCCACGCCGGTGTATTGTCAGGGGTTCCGATGGCAGCAGCCAAGACTTCATCATAGACCTCCCGGGTCACCTTCAACTGATACTCTTCATTGGGAACTGCCCCTGTGTTCCAGTTTTCTCCGCTGTTGCAGGCCAGCAGATAGACAAGGCCCTTCTTCTGGCCGTCCGTGGCCTCCTCACCTGTAAAGTACAGCCGGTTGTTCATCTTAGCTTCATAATCGTCAGGCGTAACTGCATCCCACGTGGAGGCAATAAACTGCTGCAGTGCCGCAGTGTTCACATGGTTCATCAGATCTTCATCTGCCTGGCCGCCCTGTGTATGATCCGCCGTCTCCCCGTCTGCACCGGCATTATTTCCATTAAAATAGTATCTGAAGTCGAATTCAGGATACTCATCTGAGCGGACAGACTCAACATAGAAGTGGAACTGGATATATTCATCTGTAATCACCGGTTCGCCGTCCAGGAAAATGTAGCCGTCTGCGTGATCCGATATCATATCCAGGTCGCTGACATAGCCCTGGGCAATTGCATAGTTTAACACATCTGCCGTAAACTTGGGGTAATCGTCAAATGGAACATTTTCCATCACCGCTTCTCCGAACTCAATATATGCCCAGTCCTGAATCAGCGGACCCTTGGGCACAAGGTCGCCTGAACTGTGCCGGGGCAGCGTACTGTCCCATCGGCAGCCCGCTTTAACAACCCTGTCAGGATCTACCCTGTATTTATTTTTTCCGTCCTGGGCTGTCACGTAGTATCTGACACGGCCGCCCTTGTCTTCCTGGACCACATGATCATCTATAACCACGGTCCCCTGATGGGTATTGTAGCTGTAGACCTTTTCGCTGGTACGGTACTCCACCGGGCCGTCCGCCAGTCCGTTCACGTAGTTTGTACTGGTCATTGTATTCGCATAGGCATCGCCCTGGCAGCTCACTTCCTTGGCCTGCTCATAGACACCCATGTCAAATCCTGAATACTCCTGGAATTCACGCTGGCTGCTCACGCCGGCTCCCTGGGCGGCTCCGCTGTTCCATCCGCCCAGATAGGAATTGCCAATTAGCACACTGAAGGCTTTGCCCATGCTGAGGCAGTTCCTGCCAGCCATGGAATTGTATCCCCAGGACCAGCGTCCCAGGTTCCCGTTTCCATGGGGCAGGCCGGCAGCTAAATCTCCTGTGTAGACAGTATTCGGGTCCTTCAGGTACACGCCTGTACCCGTGTCTGTGGCCTCCATTACCTCCCCGGTGAACAGGTATTGCCCGCCTTCCAGCTTATCTTTGCAGAGTTTATAGAGTATCTGGCGGTTCTCCATCATACATTCCATATATTCATCCGGATCTCTGGTATCCTTCAGAGCATACAGGGCTTTCAGAGCGGCCAGCTCC
>URUZ01000066.1 GCA_900551225.1 uncultured Clostridium sp. | reverse complement strand
AAAATATATAAAACACACAATTATAGTTGATAAATTTAAATCCTTGTTGTATACTTCGAAATATACAACAATAAAAACAAATTCGTGGTTGTAAAAAACACAAAGGAGAGAGGGACTTATGAAGAAAGGTTTGATGAAGGGACTGGCGGTATTTGCGGCGGCATGTATGCTGGCGGGCTGCGGAGGCGGCGCTGCTCCGGCGGTGGAAGCAAAGACAGAGGGAGCTAAGGCAGAGACGGCAGGCACAGGCGCAGAAGGCACAGGCGCAGGCACGGACGCGGCAGGGGATACAACAGCCCAGAATGCTGAGGAGAAGAGCGGGACCAAGGTGTCTATACAAAAGGGGGACATGATAGGCGTATCCATGACCAGCCGTTCGGCTGAGCGGTGGCTGAGGGACGGGAACACCCTGAACGCGGATCTGACGGCAGCGGGCTACCAGGTGGATCTGCAGTATGCGGACAGCAAGCCGGAGATGCAGGTGCAGCAGATAGAGAACATGATTTTAAAGGGCTGCAAGGTTCTGATCGTGGCGCCTGTGGACAACAGCGCCCTCTCCTCCGTGCTGGCCACTGCCAAGGAGAATGGGATCGCGGTGATCAACTATGACCTGGGAATTGTTGGAACAGACGACATTGATTATTTTGTGGGATTTGACAATTCCAAGGTAGGAACCATGCAGGCGGAAGCCATTGTGGAGAAGCTGGGGCTGGACAAGGGGGCGGAAGGGCCGTTCTACATCGAGCTGGTGGCCGGCAGCCTGGCTGAGGCCAACTGCTACATGTATTTTGAGGGCGCCATGGAGGTGTTTAAGCCCTACATGGATGCCGGGAAGCTGGTGGTAAAGAGCGGGCAGACCAGCATTGAGCAGTGTACGGTGGTGGATTGGAAGCTGGAACTGCTGACCTCAAGGCTGGACAACCTGCTGACAACCTACTACTCGGACGGCACTCTCTTGAGCGCAGTGCTCAGTCCCTCGGACTATCTGTCCGGCCCAATTGCTACCAGAATGGAGTCCTTTGGCTACGGCAGCGCGGACATGCCCATGCCTGTGATCACGGGCAATGATGCCACGGAATCCGTGTGCAAGATGATAGCCAATGACCAGGTGTATATGAGTGTGTTCAAGGATACCAGGCTGTTGAGCAATGCCTGTCTGGAGATAATCAGTGCGCTGGCAGAGGGCAGGGAGCCGGCGGTCACCGATACATACACTCCGGACATCTATGAGATTCCCACAATCTTTGTTCCCATGGAGAGCATTACCAAGGAGAACCTGAAGGAGGTTGTGGTGGATTCCGGCATTTTCACGGAGGAGCAGATCTTCGGGACAGCAGATAACTGAAGAAACAGCAGCCGGAAGGGAGCGTTGGTGTGGAAGATTATATACTGGAGATGAAGAACATAACCAAGGAGTTTTTCGGTGTTAAAGCACTAAGCAATGTGGAGCTGAAGGTCAAACGTGGGGAGATCCTCTGTGTTGTGGGGGAGAACGGCGCAGGCAAATCCACGCTGATGAACATACTCAGCGGAACCTATCCCTACGGCACCTACAGCGGGGAGATTGTCTACAATGGGGAGGAGTGCCGGTTCCACAATATCAAGGACAGCGAGAACCGGGGGATCGTGATCATCCACCAGGAGCTGGCCCTGATTCCCGGATTGTCGGTGGCGGAGAACTTGTTTCTGGGAAATGAACGCCAGACCCACGGCATCATAGACTGGGACCAGACTAACGAGGAGGCGGGAAGATGGCTTGACATGGTAGCCTTTAAGGGGGAGGGCACCAGGCTGGTGAAGGATGTGGGCATAGGTGCGCAGCAGCTCATTGAGATCGCCAAAGCACTGGCCAAGAATGTAAAGCTTCTGATTCTGGATGAGCCGACGGCGGCCCTTCCTGAGAAAGAGGCCAGGCACCTGCTGGACCTGCTGAAGGAGCTTCAAAAACAGGGGCTGACCAGCATTATCATCACCCACAAGCTGAATGAGGTATGCTACGTGGGTGACCGGGTGGTCATCATCCGCGACGGCTGCACGGTGGGCGGGCTGGAGGCGGACGAGAAACCCTTTCTGGAGGACATCATCGTTAAGGGCATGGTGGGGCGGGAGATGCTCCACCGGAATCCGGAGCGGCCGGGGAATTACATCCAGCCCCAGGTGGGATTTGAGATCCGGGACTGGAATACCTTCCACCCCACCTACGCTGAGCAGCAGATCGTAAAAAATGCCAGCCTGAAGGTTCACAAGGGGGAGATCGTAGGCCTCTATGGGCTTATGGGCGCGGGGCGGACGGAGATGGCCATGAGCGTGTTCGGCCGCTCCTACGGGCAGAAGACCTCGGGCAGAATATACAAGGACGGCAGGGAGATCACCCTGAAGTCCGTGGCTTCGGCCATCCGCAAAAAGATCGCCTACATCAGCGAGGACCGCAAAAACTACGGTTTAGTGCTGCCTAAGGACATCCAGTTCAATGTGTCCCTGGCCGGCTGCGCCTCCATTGCGGACCGCGTGGGCGTGGTGGATGAGAACCAGGACGTGGTGGTGGCAGAGGAGTATTCCAAACGGTTAAATATCCGCTCCACCGGCATTTCCCAGAAAGTGGAAAGCCTGTCCGGCGGTAACCAGCAGAAGGTGGTGCTGGCCAAGTGGATCTTTACCCACCCGGACGTGCTGATACTGGATGAGCCTACCCGCGGCATCGATGTGGGGGCCAAGTATGAGATATACTGCATTATGAATCAACTGGCAGAGGAGGGAAAGAGCGTGCTGTTCATTTCCTCCGACCTGTCGGAGATCCTGGGGATGTCGGACCGGATCTACGTGATGAATGAGGGAACCATCTGCGCGGAGCTGGATGGGGCGGGGGCTACCCAGGAATCTGTGATGCAGTGTATTGTAGAACATAACAAGTCACCTAAGGAGGAAGGGATTTGAAGCAGGGTATAATTCTGGATATAAAATCAATGCTGAAAAAGCGTGCAAGACAAAACGGTATGCTGGTGGTCGTGGTGGTTATTGTGCTGTTTTTCCAGATTATTACAAAGGGCGTGATTTTGCGGCCCATGAACATTGCCAATCTGGTGATGCAGAACGCATATGTGATTATCCTGGCAACAGGCATGATGTGCTGCATACTGACAGGGGGCAATGTGGACCTGTCGGTGGGTTCGCTCTGCGCCTTCAGCGGCGCCCTCAGCGGCCTGCTGATGATTGGCAAGGGATTAAATACATGGCTGGTGCTGATGATCGTGTTCGGGGTGGCTATTCTCATCGGAATCTGGAACGGCGGAGCCATCGCACGGTTCGCGGTGCCGCCCTATATCGCCACACTGGCATCCCAGCTGGTCTTCCGCGGGGGCACATATATTGTGCTGAAGGGCGTGTCCTACACCTCATATCCCCAGGAATTCCTGATGCTGACCACTGGGTTTGTGCCTGACTTTTTCCATGGGAAGGGTATTCACATCACCACCCTGCTGGTGGGGGCAGCGGCCTCTGTGATCTGCGTGCTGCTGGACATGAAGAAGCGGGCCAGAAAGCGTAAATACAAGCTGGAAGTGCCGGGAATCCCATTTTTCATCTGCAAGCAGGCCCTGGTCTGCGGAGTGATTCTGTGGTTTACATATGCCCTGGCGGCCTATAAGGGTATCCCTGTGGTGCTGATCAGCGTGGCCCTGATCGTTCTGATCTACAATTTCATACTGGAAAAGACTGTGGCGGGAAGGAATCTGTATGCAGTGTGCGGCAACCGCAAAGCGGCCAGGCTGTCGGGCATCAATGACGACATGGTGCTGTTCGTGGTATACCTGAACATGTCCGTGCTGGCGGCCATCGCGGGAATCGTGTTTACCGCCCGCATGAACTCCTGCTCAACTATGATCGGAAATGGTTTCGAGGGCGATGCCATTGCGGCCTGCTTCATCGGAGGCGCTTCCCCGGCCACCGGCACAGGGACTATCTTTGGAGCGCTGATCGGAGCGTTGGTGATCGGCGTGCTGAACAACGGAATGTCCATTCTGGGTGTCCAGTCGGATGTGCAGATGTGCGTAAAAGGCCTGGTGCTGATGATTGCTGTGGTATTCGACCAGATGCAGCGCAAGGGCAGATAGCATTATAATATAGAAGGAGAAAGAAAATGCTGTATAAAATTGACCATGATAAAGCGTTCCACTATTGGGATGAAAAAAACGAACCTGTGCTGCGGATCAGGCCGGGAGACAGCGTGGAGTTCGAGACAAAGGACTGTCTCTGCAATGTTCTCACAGAACAGAAGGGTGAGAAATACGATGTGGCTGTGTTTGACAAGGTCAACGTCAACCCGGTCACAGGCCCTGTCTTTATTGAGGGAGCCATGCCGGGGGACGTTCTGGAGGTGACCATTGATGAGATCCGCCTGAAGGACCGGGCGGTGGTGACCTGCCAGGAAACCTATGGCCATGTGGGGGACTTTTTTGAGGAGACCACCTACAAGATCACGCCCATCCGTGACGGCAAGGTAGTATTTGACAAATATTTACAGATCCCATGTGATCCCATGGTGGGGGTCCTGGGCGTCACCGCTAAGGGGCAGCACATCAATTCCAACCTAAACGGCATCTGGGGCGGCAACATGGACAATACCATGATGCGCCAGGGCGTGACCCTGTACCTGCCCATTGAGGTGGAGGGCGCGCTGGTGGGAACCGGGGATGTGCACGCAGTGATGGGGGACGGAGAGATGAACTGCTCTGCCGTGGAGGCCCCAGCCTATGTAACCCTGACCTTCAACATCCGCAGGGATATCCAGATCAAGGAGCCGGTGCTCAGCACCCCCACCCACTTTGTGACCATTGCCACCAGACCATCCTCAGACGATGCGATCCGGGACAGCACCCGGGAGATGTTCCGCTATATCAAGGAGCGCACCGCCCTGGACGGGGAGGAGATCTCCATGCTGATGACAGCCATCGGCTGCAATGAGGTCTGCGTGGCCTGCGGAAAGGACAGCCGCACCATGCGCTTCACCATGCCGTGGTACGCGCTGAATGCATACGGCTTTTCAAAATTTTAAAGGATAGCGGGGAACGTGAAATGGATTGCAGAAGTATAAGGATAAATGCGCCGGGACAGGTGGAAATCATCCGGACTGAGGTTCCTGTCCCGGGGAAGAATGAGGCCCTGCTGAAGGTGCTGTATGGTGGCATCTGCGGGTCGGATCTGGGAAGCTACCGTGGAACCTTCGCCTATTTTGACTACCCCAGAATCCCCGGGCATGAATTCTCGGCAGAGATTATGGAGATCGACGAGGATAATAAAGCAGGCCTGAAGAAGGGCATGGTGGTGACTTGCAACCCCTATTACAACTGCGGGAAATGCTACTCATGCCAGCGCGGCCTTGTGAACTGCTGCGAACACAATGAGACCATGGGCTGCCAGCGGGACGGGGCTTTCAGGGAGTATGTGGTCATGCCTCTGGAGCGGATATATCCCGGCAAGGGGCTTTCCGCCAGAACCCTGGCTCTGATCGAGCCGTTCTGCATCAGCTACCACGGGGTCAAGCGGGCTGATATAAAGGCTGGGGACAAGGTGCTGGTGATCGGCGCGGGAACCATTGGAATCCTGGCGGCCACAGCGGCCAGGGAGCAGGGCGGCGAAATCACCATCTGCGACGTGGCCCGGGGAAAACTTGATCTGGCCGGGAAATTCGGATTCACCCGGTCTATCCTCAATGAAAACAATGAGAATTTCATGGAACAGGTCCGGGAGGCCACAGGCGGCAATGGCTTTGACGTGGTGATCGAAGCGGTAGGGCTGCCATCCACCTTTGAGAACTGCATCGAGGCGGCGGCATTTGGGGGCAAGATCGTGCTGATCGGCGTGGGAAAAGAGACGCTGGACTTTAATTTCACCATGATCCAGAAGAAGGAACTGAACATCTACGGGTCCAGGAACGCGAAGAAGGAGGACTTTATCCAGCTGATCGACATGATCAAAAGCCATGGTATTGATTTAGAAAAGGTGGTAACCGACGAGTACACCCTGGATGAGGCGGTCCAGGCCTTTGGGGAGTTCTCCGGGCATTCAGGGAAGATGCTGAAGGTGCTGATCCGCTTCGCGTGAACAGGAGGGAAATGTGGACATAAAAGACGCTTTTTTATTGAAAAGCAGAAAGCAGAAGCAGGCAGAGGAGCAGGAATACGTTAACCGGATCTTCCATTTCGGCCAGGGCCACAGAGAGCTGGCGGTGAGCCGGCTGCGGGAGCTGGTGTCTGAGGAGATGACGGACACAGAGCTGGTGTACGCCTATACCTGCGTGAAGGACGTGTTCACAGGGAAGAAGTATGAGGATTACCGGGAAGGCCTGCGCCAGTGGTTCGAGCAGACGTATATGTATCCTGAGGACAAGAAGCGCATCGTGGCGCTGGTGCTGCTGGAGGCGGAAGCAGAAGGGCTGATGGGGTATCCGGAGGCAGCGGGAGTGGAGACGGCGGCGCAGCATTTCACCAACTAATGCCTGCTGTGAACACACCGCTCAGGAGTGTTATACAGACAGCCGAAAGCCTTGATATGTCTTGGCTTTCGGCTGTCTGTTTCCTGTTCAGGAGGACAAAAGCCGAATAACGGCTCCTGTGACCTGCTCTTTTAAAATCTCAAAATCCAGCCCGCTATGTGAAAAAGCAACTTTCTCCTGCCTTAAAGCATCGATTAAAATGCAGCTGGCATAGACCTTTTCAAAGACATCCTGAGGCGCTGCATGATTCTTCTGCAAGATACTCACCACTTTATGGAAGTATTGATTTTCCAATTCGGAAAAGTGGCGGTTGATCTCTTCATCTTCCATGATCATCATCCTTACCTGTGCCAATGTGCGGCTTGTGCCGGCGTATAGGTCCAGGTAAAGGCTGATCCAGTTATCCACGAACTCCGGCACCTGGAAAGGCTGCGGTATCTCCAGACGTTCAAATAGCTGCCTGGATATATGTTCCAGATAGCCTTCAAATGCCGCAATGTATATCTGCCGTTTATCTTTAAAATAGCAATAAACCACTCCGGTAGAAACGCCTGCGCGTCTGGCTATTTCCGTGGTATTGGTTTTGCTGTACCCTTTTTCGCAAAAAAGTGCAAAGCCTGCGTCCGTTATCTTCTGTTTTTTTTCCATAGCCCGTTTTTGAACCGGTATTCTCAGATCACTCATAAGTTCACCCCGTTTCTTATTATATAGTGTGATAAACATCAGGTCAAGAAAATGTGAAAATCATTCATGTTTCTTGACACTGGCTGTACCGCCTGCTATGATAGTAAATATGAAAAATATTCATGTTTAGAGAAAAGAAGGAGAGCACATATGAAACCGTGGTTTACAATGAACAGCATTGATGAAGATACCAGTATCATCAGCGAATACCGCCATTGGGAGGAGACGCACTGTTATCTGTTGAACGGCTCCAGCCATAGTCTGCTGATTGATACAGGTCTTGGCATCTGCAATATCAACGAGGAGGTCATGAAACTGACGGACAAGCCGGTTATTGCGGCAGCCACACATATCCACTGGGATCATATGGGAGGCCACCGGTATTACCCGGAGTTTTATGCCCATGAGCAGGAGCTTGACTGGCTGGACGGGGAGTTTCCGCTGTCCCTGGAAACGATTAAAGAGATGGTAACTGACCGCTGCGATCTGCCGGATGGATATGATGTGGATTCCTATGAATTTTTCCAGGGGACACCTGCCAGGGTGTTAAAGCATGGGGATGATATAGCGCTTGGGGGCAGAGTCATCAAGGTGCTGCATACCCCCGGGCACTCACCGGGCCATATGTGTTTCTGGGAGCCTGAGCGGGGCTATCTGTTTACCGGGGATCTGGTCTACAAGGATACGCTGTTCGCCTACTACCCATCCACAGATCCGCAGGCATACCTGGATTCCCTGGAGCTGATCTGTACGCTGCCGGTGAAACGTGTATTTCCCGCCCATCATTCACTGGATATACAGCCGGAGATCCTTTTCCGGATGCGCGATGCATTCCGGCAGCTGAATAGGGAAGGTAAGCTGCATCATGGAAGCGGCACTTACTCCTATGGGGACTGGGCGGTCTGGCTGTGACGGATGATGTCAGATATGTGACTCCATGTCGTTTTTCTACAATACGCCGGAGGGCTAATCGCCCGCATCTACGCAAGCCATATTGCCCAGCATCCCATCCCCCTAATCATTCCCCGTGAATAAAAGGGATGGTTGCCAGAGAGGCCGGGCTGTGTTATCCTTACTTCATAAATGCACCGGTACAGTTTGAATAATCGCCCTGCATAAGGAGAACAACTATGGTTAAAATCAAAAAATGCCTGGGGATCGACATTGGCGGCACCAGTGCAAAATATGGAATTGTAGATGAAAATGGACAGATCACGTCAAAATCAGGTTTCCCAACAGGTAGGGGCATGACACGGGCAGAATTCCAGCAGAAGTTCAGGGACGTCTGTCAGTGGGCCGGGGAGCAGGGAGCGGAGGGAGTGGGGATCTCCTGTCTGGGCTTTATCGACAGCCGCCGAGGACAGATCCTGAGCGGAACCGAGAATCTGCCGTTTCTGGCCGGAATGAGCAAAGTGGACATGGTACAGGGCCTGTTCCCGGATGAATGCACAAGCATTTACAATGACTGCGACTGCGCTGCCCTTGGAGAACGCTGGCTGGGGGCTGCCGAAGGCTGCGCTGACTTTTTCTGCCTCACCCTTGGAACCGGAATCGGCGGAAGTATTGTGCTGGGCGGTAAACTAATCACAGGGGCGCACTGCCGCGCCGGCGAGCTGGGCTATTTCCGCTATAGGAATCCCGGAGATTACCTGGAAAAGCATTATTCCACACAGGCGGTGCTGGAGCGGGCCGGGGACTGCCTGGGCCTTGAAAGCTTGGACGGATACAAGTTTGTGTCGCTGGTAAAAGAGGGCAGCCAGGTGTGCCGGGAGCTGTTTGACCAGTGGATGGAAGGGCTGGCGGCTGAGATCGCCAATATCATCTTATTGCTGGATGTGGAGAAGGTGATCATCGGAGGCGGGATTTCCCAGGAAAAAGATCTGATTATCACAGCGCTGGAGGCAAAGACCGCAGCCCATCTGCCGCAGGCCATCTGGGAGACCGTGAAAATACAGCCGGCCCGCTTTGCAAACGACGCGGCGGTGATTGGGGCGGCGGCGCCCTTGATGACGGGAATTATAGAATAAGCCTATGCAAACTTTGATTTTTTTGCTATAATAAATCCAATTAAGGTCATTAGCGCCAGACCAGACAGGAGGATTTTATCGTGGCAGAAGCAGAGAACCGCAGCACTCATAAATTATATGAAAAGGACAAAATAGGAGAGGTACAGATCGCCGATGAGGTAGTTGCCATCATCGCAGGACTGGCCGCCACTGAGGTGGAAGGCGTGGCTTCCATGGCAGGCAACATCACCAATGAGCTGGTGGGCAAGCTGGGCATGAAGAATCTCAGCAAGGGCGTAAAGGTGGAGGTGACAGAAGAACATGTCTCCGTGGCCCTTTCACTGAACATCCAGTTTGGCTATAATATTCCCAAGGTCAGTGAGACCGTACAGGATAAGGTCCGCACCGCCATTGAGAATATGACTGGCCTCACCGTGCTGGACGTCAACATTAAAATTGCAGGCGTTAATATGGAAGAGAACCGCTAAAACGCATACCAGACTCCCCGGACATGGGCGCCGGGGAGTTTTATACATTTTTCATTGTTTTTATGCATCGAATTTGATATAATAAACCAAAACGCCCGGACATGCGGGCTGCAATTATGGACTGAAGAAAGGAAAACAACGAAATGACCAGAAGAGAATTGCGGGAGCATTGCTTTAAGATGCTGTTTTCTGCTGACTTTTACCCTACCCCCCAGGAGGCGAAGGAGCAGCTGGAGCAGTATTTTAACGCGCCTGAGGAGGACGAGGAGGATTCCGAGGGAGCGGTGGTGATCCTGCATAACGCAGTATCAGATGAAGAGGACAGCCATTACCTTCAGGCCAGGGCTGCAGACGTTATGGACAAGATACCGGATATTGATCTGCAGATCAATGATGTGGCGGCAGGCTGGAAGACAAAGCGCATGGGAAAAGTGGAGCTTACCATCCTGCGCCTGGCTCTGTTTGAGATGAAGTATGATGAGACCATCCCTGAGAAGGTGGCCATCAACGAGGCGGTGGAGCTGGCGAAGAAGTTCGGCGGCAACGAGTCTCCTGCTTTCGTCAACGGTATCCTGGCTAAATTCGCAGGAAAAGCAGACGCTGAAAAAGAAGACACGGAAAAAGCATAAGGCGGCGGGAACATGGGGAGTATTTATACTGTATCACAGGTGAATTCCTACATTAAAAACATGTTTACCCAGGATTTTGCTTTGAACAAGATATCCATCAAAGGCGAGGTGTCCAATTGCAAATACCACACATCAGGCCATATCTATTTTACGCTGAAGGACGGCGGTTCCCAGATCGGAGCGGTCATGTTCTCCTCCCAGAGGAAAAATCTGGGATTTAAGATGGAAGAAGGCCAGCAGGTTGTGGTGGAAGGCACTGTGGATGTGTATGAGCGGGACGGAAGATACCAGCTCTATGCCAGGGAGATTACCCTGGACGGCACAGGCGATCTGTTTCTGCGGTTTGAGAAGCTGAGAAATGAGCTGGAGGAGATGGGCATGTTTGACGGCTCCTTCAAGCAGCCGATTCCCAGGTATGCCAAAAAGGTGGGTGTGGTGACCGCGGCCACCGGGGCGGCTATCCGGGATATCATGAACATTTCGGCGAGGCGCAACCCTTACGTACAGCTGATCCTTTACCCGGCCATCGTCCAGGGGGCGGAGGCCAAATTCAGCATTGTGAAGGGCATCGAGGCGCTGGACGCCATGAAGCTGGACGTGCTGATCGTAGGGCGCGGAGGCGGTTCCATTGAAGATCTGTGGGCTTTTAATGAGGAGATGGTGGCGCGGGCGATATTTAACTGCAGTACGCCGGTGATCTCAGCGGTAGGCCATGAGACAGATGTGACCATTGCGGATTATGTGGCGGATATGCGCGCACCTACGCCGTCGGCGGCAGCAGAGCTGGCGGTGTTTGATTATAGCCAGTATGAAGCCCAGGCAGATCTCTATAAGCGGACGCTGGTCAGGGGAATGGGGCGCCGCATGGAGCGGGTGCGCTACCGCCTGAACCAGGATGTGCTGCGCTTAAAGCTTCACCATCCGGGACGCCAGCTCAACGAGAAACGTCAGAGGCTGGCAGATATGGAGGACCGCATCGCACGGCTGATGGAGGGACGGCTGGTGAAGGACAGGCATCGCCTGGCCCTGGCCGCAGGCAGGCTTCAGGGCCTGTCGCCCCTGGAACAGATCAGCCGCGGTTACGGATTTATCACCGACGGGCAGAACAAAAGGCTGGAGAACATTTCACAGATCAAACCGGGCGACACCATCCGCATCAGAATACGGGACGGACGGGCCCAGGCCCAGGTGACAGAGACGGCGTCTCTGAATGAATGAAAAGCGAGGGATAACCATGGCAGGAAAAAAGGGCAGCGCGGCCGGAGCGGAAGCAGCAGAGCTAAAGCCCGGCATCGAGGAGACCTTTGAGGCGCTGGAGGCAATGATTAAAAAGCTGGAGGACGGCGAGAGCACACTGGAAGAATCCTTTACATTTTATGAGGAAGGGATGAAGCTGGTGAAATCTTTGAATACCCAGATTGATAAGGTAGAAAAACAAATACAGATATTGAGCGAGGGTGAAGACTATGAGTGATATGGATCATTTTAAATCAGAACTGGAAAAACGTACAAAAGAAGTAGAGCAGATGATCGGGGCGTTCCTGCCCCAGGAGACGGGACACCAGAAGACGGTTCTGGAGGCCATGAACTACAGTATGAACGCAGGCGGTAAACGGCTTCGCCCGCTGCTCATGCAGGAGACCTGCCGTCTGTTCATCGGCGAGGTGCCGGAATATGTGGTGCCCTTTATGGCGGCCATTGAGATGATCCACACCTCCTCCCTGGTACACGATGACCTGCCCTGTATGGACGACGACAGGATGCGCAGAGGCAAGCCCAGCACCTGGGCGGAGTACGGCGAAGATATCGCGGTGCTCACCGGAGATGCGCTGATGATGTACGCATTTGAGACGGCGGCCAGGGCATTTGAGACCAGCGTTGATCCGGACGAGTTATCCGCCATTGGCCGTGCCATCGGAGTTCTGGCCCGCAAGACCGGAATCTATGGCATGATCGGCGGCCAGACAGTGGACGTGGAGCTGGCGGGAAGCAATATTCCCAGGGCCAAGCTGGATTTCATCTACCGCCTTAAGACTGGGGCGCTTCTGGAAGCGGCCATGCTGATCGGCGCAGTGCTGGGCGGAGCCGCTGAGGAGGACTGCAAGATTGTGGAGCGCCTGGCTGCGAGAGTGGGCATGGCATTCCAGATCCAGGACGACATTCTGGACGTAACCGGCAGCGAGGAAGAGATGGGCAAGCCGGCGGGCAGCGATGACAAGAACGGCAAGACCACCTACGTGACCCTGGAAGGGCTTGAGAAGGCCAAAAAGGATGTGGAGCAGCTCTCTGAGGAGGCCATTGGCGACGTGGAGCAGCTTCCCGGCAACAATGAATTTTTAGAGCAGCTGATCCGCGAACTGGTCAGCCGCAGGAAGTAAGTCAAATACCCCGTGGCAAACCGCGGGATTTGAAAAGGAAATTGACATGATATTGGAACGAATAAAGGGGCCGGAGGATTTAAAACAGCTGAACCCTGACCAGCTCAGCCAGCTGGCTCAGGAAATCCGGGAATTTTTAATTGAGAAGATCAGCCATACGGGAGGCCATCTGGCCTCCAATCTTGGCGTGGTGGAGCTGACAATTGCCATGTTCCGCGCCTTTGACCTGCCAAAGGACAAGGTGATCTGGGACGTGGGGCACCAGTCCTACACCCACAAGATCTTAAGCGGCAGAATGGATGAATTCGATGAGCTGCGCCAGTACGGAGGCCTGTCGGGCTTCCCTAAGCGCAAGGAGAGCCCCTATGATTCCTTTGACACCGGACACAGCTCCACCTCCATCTCCGCTGGCCTGGGGATCGCCCAGGCCAGGGACATTCTGGGGGAGAGCTACAAGGTGGCTTCGGTCATCGGGGACGGGGCGCTGACCGGAGGCATGGCCTACGAGGCGCTGAACAACGCAGCCCGGATGAAGAAGAATTTTATCATTGTGCTCAATGACAATAAGATGTCCATCTCTGAGAATGTGGGAGGCATGTCCCGCTACTTAAACGGGCTGCGCACAGGCAGCGGGTACAATGATCTGAAGAAAAATGTGGCGGTGGCCCTGGAACGGCTTCCTGTGATGGGCGCTCCCATGATCGACAAGATCAAGCGGACCAAGAACAGCATCAAGCAGCTGTTTATCCCCGGAATGCTCTTCGAGAATATGGGGATCACCTACCTGGGTCCTGTGGACGGCCACAATATCCCACAGCTTTTAAAGGTATTCCGGGAGGCCCAGAAGCTGGACCACGCGGTGCTGGTCCATGTGCTGACCAAGAAGGGCAAGGGATACCGGCCGGCGGAGGTCAATCCCTCCGGGTTCCATGGCGTGGAGCCATTTGACATTGCCACCGGAACGCCGCTGCGGAAGAAAGAGTATCCCTCCTACACGGAGGTATTTTCCAAGAAGCTGTGCCAGCTGGCCGGGGAGCATCCCAGGCTGGTTGCCGTGACTGCCGCCATGCCTGACGGCACAGGGCTGACAGCATTTTCCAAACAGTATCCGAACCGCTTTTTTGATGTGGGAATTGCTGAGGCGCACGCTGTGACTTCAGCGGCAGGTATGGCCGCAGCCGGGCTGAAACCGGTGGTAGCGGTCTATTCGTCATTCCTTCAGAGAGGGTATGACCAGGTGCTGCACGATGTCTGTATCCAAAACCTGCCGGTTGTCTTTGCAGTGGACCGGGCGGGGCTGGTGGGAAGCGACGGGGAGACCCATCAGGGAATCTTCGACTGCTCCTTCCTGACGTCCATACCCAACATGAGCGTGATGGCCCCCAAGAATCTGTGGGAGCTGCGGGCCATGCTGGAATTCTCCATGTACTATGACCGTCCGCTGGCCATCCGCTATCCCCGGGGCGAAGCCTACCGTGGGCTGCGGGAATTCCGGGAACCCATCCGCTACGGAGAGGGGGAAATGCTGTTCGAGGAGGAGGATATAGCCCTTCTTGCCGTGGGCAGCATGGTCAGTACCGGGGAACATATCCGCCAGAAGTTAAAGGACCGGGGATACAACTGTACCCTGGCCAACGGCCGGTTCGTGAAGCCCTTTGACCAGAAGCTGGTGGACCGCCTGGCTGGAGGCCACCGGGTGATTGTGACGCTGGAGGAGAACGTACTCCAGGGCGGTTACGGCCTGCAGGTCACAGCCTATATCCATCAGCATTATCCGGAGGTAAAGGTGCTCAATATAGCGCTGCCGGATGCATATGTGGAACATGGAAATGTCTCCATTTTAAGGGAAGGCCTGGGAATCGACAGCGATTCCATCATTAAGACCATGCAGGCGAACGGCCTGCTGTGACAGGAGAGAGGAACGTATCAGGATGAAAGAACGTTTGGACGTACTTTTGGTACAGAGGAATCTGGCCGAATCCAGGGAGAAGGCCAAGGCATTGATCATGTCGGGGATCGTCTATGTGGAGGGCCAGAAGGAGGACAAGGCGGGTACCTCCTTTGACAATGCGGTGAACATCGAGGTGCGCGGAAGCACCCTTAAATATGTAAGCCGGGGCGGGCTGAAGCTGGAGAAAGCCATGACCCACTTCGGCGTGGAACTGGAAGGGAAGATCTGCATGGACGTGGGCGCCTCCACAGGGGGTTTCACGGACTGCATGCTGCAAAACGGCGCGGTGAAGGTCTACAGCGTGGATGTGGGACACGGACAGCTGGCCTGGAAGCTGCGCAATGATGACCGGGTGGTCTGCATGGAGAAAACCAACATACGCTACGTGACCACAGCCGATATCCCGGATCAGATCCAGTTCTCCAGCATCGATGTGTCCTTCATCTCCCTGACTAAGGTGCTGGGGCCGGTGCGGGAGCTTCTGGCTGAGGACGGCCAGGTGGTCTGCCTGATTAAGCCCCAGTTTGAAGCGGGCCGGGAGAAGGTGGGCAAAAAAGGCGTGGTGCGCGATAAATCTGTTCATCTGGAAGTGGTGCAGATGATTATCGACTTTGCGCTGAACAACGGTTTCGCAGTGCTGAACCTGGAATTCTCCCCCATCAAAGGGCCGGAGGGGAATATCGAGTATCTGCTGTATCTGCAGAAAGCGGCGGAGGCCGCGCCAGACCGGGTCGGCGAGGCGGAGGCTGATCCGGACTGGAGCAAAGTGCCGGAGGGCGTGCCGGACCGTCCGGCCACGCCGGTGGACCCGGAAGCAGTGGTGGCCGCTGCCCACGGACAGCTGGACTAGGGAATACGGGGAGAGCCATGAAGCACTTTTATATTATTGCGAATTTTAACAAAGAATATGTGCAGGAGGCGGAAGAATTTATCCGCTCCTATTTAGAACAGCACGGGGCGGTCTGCCAGGTCCAGCCATCCTGCGGCAAGGACGGCAGAAACAAATATACGGACCCATCCAGGGTTCCGGAGAATACGGAGTGCATCATCACCATCGGAGGCGACGGCACCCTGATCCAGGCGGCCAGGGATCTGGCCGGGCGGAACATTCCAATGGTGGGAGTCAACAGAGGTCATCTCGGCTTTTTAAACCAGATCAGCCGTCAGGAGGACATTGCCCCTGTGATGGACGCCCTGTTAAAAGAACACTATCAGCTGGAGACGCGGATGATGATCCACGGCGAAGCCAGGAAATGCGGAGAGCTGGTGCTGGCGGATATCGCTCTCAACGAGATCGCAGTGACCAGAAAGGATGCCCTTAAGGCCCTGCGTTTTTCCGTGTATGTCAACGATGAATTTTTAAACGAATACTCAGCGGACGGGATTCTGGTGGCGACCCCCACCGGTTCCACTGCCTACAACCTGTCGGCCGGAGGGCCGGTAATCGCGCCGGGAGCCAAGATGATGGTGCTGACGCCCATCTGTTCCCACGCGTTAAACGCCAGAAGCATTGTGCTGGCCCCGGAGGACCATATCCGGATTCAGCTGCAGAATGGCGGACAGGTGGCTGCCTTTGACGGAGACACGTATGTGGAGCTGGAGGAGGGGGACAGCCTGAGCATCAGACGGTCGGAACTGCAGACCGTGATGGTCAAGCTAAAACAGATCTCTTTTATGCAGAATCTGAGCAACCATCTGGCCGGTAGAATATAGTGCTCATAACTAGGAGGAAATAGAATGAAAGTAGAGCGGCACAGCAAAATCGTGGAGCTGATTGGCAAATTCGAGATTGAAACCCAGGAAGAGCTGGCGGAGAAGCTGAACCAGGCCGGATTCAATGTGACCCAGGCAACTGTGTCCAGGGACATCCGGGAGCTGAAGCTGACCAAGATCCAGGCGGACAGCGGAAGGCAGCGCTATGTGGTGCTGGAAAGCCCCAGAGGCACCTCCGCAGTGAAGTTTATCCGGATTCTGAAGGACGGCTTTATGTCCATGGACATGGCCCAGAATATTCTGGTGATCAAGACCGTATCCGGCATGGCCATGGCAGTGGCCGCTGCGTTGGATGCCATCCATTTTCATGAGATCGTGGGCTGTATTGCCGGGGACGATACCATTATGTGTGCCATCCGCAGTGTAGATGACACCATTATTGTGATGGAGAAAATCAAAAAAATGGTGGAGGATTAGGATCAATGGGCCTTAGGCCCGGAAAGGGGATCTATGTTACTGGAGCTTCATGTAAAGAACCTTGCCCTTATTGAGAAAGCAGATGTAGAATTTCGGGAGGGCCTGAATATCCTCACCGGCGAGACAGGCGCCGGTAAATCCATCATCATCGGTTCCGTGGGTATAGCCCTGGGCGGGAAAGCGCCCAGAGGCTGTATCCGCCAGGGCGCGCCCTATGCCTATGTGGAACTGGTATTTTCCGTGGAATCAGGGGAGAAGCTTAAGGAGCTGGCAGAGCTGGACGCCATTCCCGATGAAAACGGCCTGTTCATCATTTCCCGTAAGATCATGCCGGCCAGAAGTATCAGCAAGGTCAACGACGAGACCCTGACCACGGCCAGGCTGCGCCAGATCACCGGCCTGCTGCTGGACATCCACGGCCAGCACGAACATCAATCCCTTCTGTACAAATCCAAACATCTGGAGATTCTGGACGCCTATGTCAGGGTAAAAACCCAGCCTTTAAAAGAGAAAACGGCAGACAATTACGAACAGTACCGGATTTTGAAAGAGAAACTGGAAGATTTTGGAGTTGACGAGGAGAGCAGAATCCGTGAACGGGACTTTCTGCGTTTTGAGATCAATGAGATAGAAGAGTCCGGTCTGAAGGAGGGCGAGGAGGAGGAACTGACTG